>CAUYYV010000320.1:0-3889 GCA_963577075.1 Phycisphaerae bacterium | reverse complement strand
CCCCAGGGTGATAATGATCGCACCGGCGACCACCGAGACAAAGGCGATTGTCAGAAAGATCACCTCCATCGGGCCGTAGTCCCCGTCACTGGTCTTGGCGACAGAAAAACGGCTGGCAATCATGCCGATCGCGGTGGGCATACCGGCAACGATACCGGCGGTGATGATCAGGGACACACCGTTGCCAATGCCGTACTTGTCGATCTGCTCGCCCAGCCACATCAGAAAGATCGTGCCGGCGGTCAGTCCCAGAATACCACCCGACCAGAACACGATCCGACCCGAGCCGAGCGCGTAGTCTGCTAGCACGATGCCGTTTCCGGACATGTACTGAAGCATAAAGACGGCTTGGACGAGGCAGAGCCCGACGGTGGCGTACCGCGTGTATTCCTGGATCTTCTGGTTTCCGGCGGGCCCCTCTTCTCGCAACTTCTGCAGGCTGGGCAGCACGGTGGCCAGCAACTGAAAAATAATAGCGGCGGAAATATACGGCATCACGCCAAGACCGAATATCGTGGACTGCGAGAATGAGCCACCCGTAAAGATGCTGACAAAGTTCATCAGGTCGCCGATGGGTGTGCCTTCCGACCGGGCCGCGACATCTTTGAGCGCCTGCTGATCGACGCCGGGCAGCGGGATGAAAAATCCGATGCGATAGATAGCCAGCAACGAAAAGGTGAAAAAGAGCTTGTTACGAAGCTCCGCGATCTTCCATATGTTGATGAATGCTTGCAGCATGACAGGGGACTTGGGTTCCGGAGCCTAGGGCTTGGAATCGGGGGCTGGGGATTTGGTTTCGGTGGCAACGGTGGCGGTGCCGCCGGCGTTGGTGATTTTCTCGGCGGCGGTCTTGCTGAAGGCGGCGGCGGTGACGTTGAGTTTCTTGGCCAGATCACCCTCGCCGAGCACCTTGACGGGATGACTGGCGTCACCTATCAGCCCGACGGCGACCAAGGCTTTGGCGTTGATGTCGGCGCCGTCCTCGAATCGGGCTTCGAGCGCTTTAATGTTGATGACCACGAATACCTTGCGGAAACGGGCATTGCTGAATCCTCGCTTGGGCAGGCGGCGGAACAACGGCATCTGCCCGCCCTCAGATGAAGCGCGGATCGAACCGGTAGCACCCGCGCGCGATCGCGCGCCCTTGTGACCACGGCCACAGGTCTTGCCGTGTCCGGAACCGGGTCCGCGCCCGACCCGCTTGCGCCCCTTGTGGCGTCCGACCTTCTGCGTAATCTCGTGAATCATCATGACTCGCATCACTCCTGAGCCGCGCCTGCTGCACGAATGTCGTATCACCGGCAAACATCGCAGCGTGGCGTTGCCGCACCCGGGCGCGATGGCCCGACTATACATCTAAAGAGCCTAATTTACCTGTGCTGGCGGGTTCTCATTTTGGTTTGTCCGGTCCGGCGGGCGGCACGGGTGAAGCCGATGGTTGCTGCTCGATCGCTTTGGGCGCAGGCGGCTGCCCAGTCGCAGCGGCGGCGGGCGGCCCGGACTGTCGCCGATTGTCGCGACCCCTGCCCTGTGGTCGCGATCTTCCGCGCTTGAAGGTGGACTTGGGCGCCTCGGCCGGTGCGGACGTCGGCGCCGCGGGCGCAAACCTCAAGCCGGACTCGAGTCGCTGCTCGACATCGGTCGGGCCCGTGTCGACGCCGCGCAGATCCATGATCTCCTGCTTCGATCGGAGGCTGCACAGCCCCTCGATCGTTGCCTTGAGAAGATTCTTGTGGTTGTTCGAGCCGTACGATTTGGTCAGGCAATCACGCACGCCGACCAGTTCGAGCACTGCCCGGACGGTGGCGCCGGCAATAACACCCGTTCCCGGTGCGGCCGGCACCAGTTTCACAAGCGATGCACCAAATTTTGCGGTGATGCTGTGCGGTAGCGTACCTTCGAGCAGGGTTATCTTCCTGAGCGATTTTCGCGCATCTTTCTGAGCCTTTTCAATAGCTGCCGGCACACCGGGCGCCTTGCCGTAGCCGATACCGACGCTGCCCTTGCGGTCACCTACAACGACCAGCGCTCCGAAACTGAACCGCCGACCGCCTTTGACCACGGTGGCGGTGCGGTAAATCTTGACTGTCGTGGATTCTAGTCCCTGCTCTTCGTTGATCAATGCTTCTGCCATGTTGATGTATCCGGTAGCGTGGTCAGAACTTCAATCCGCCTTCGCGGGCGGCGTCGGCCAAGGCCTTGACGCGTCCGTGGTACCTGAACCCGTTTCGATCAAAGGCGACTTGCGAGATGCCGGCTGCCTTGGCTTTTTCGGCCAAGGCCGTGCCGACGCCGGTTGCCGCGGTCACGTTGCCGCCGGCACCCTGGCCGCGAGAACTGACCGCGGCGAGCGTGCGACCCTGCAGATCGTCGATAATCTGTGCGTACACGTGATTGTTGCTGCGAAAGACCGTCAACCGGGGCCGTTGCGGCGTGCCGATGACACGCTTGCGAATGCCTGCCTTGCGTCGGGTACGCCGGACTCTTTTGAGTTTGCTGATCTTCATTGTTGTCGTTTCACAATCTCGTGGCGGGTCTCGTCCTAGGTAGCGCCTCCGACAAACGCCTTGCTCTGCTTGCGTGTGATTTGCTCGTCGATGTACTTGATGCCCTTACCGTTATACGGTTCGGGTGGTCGCTGGGAACGGATCTGGGCGGCGACCTGCCCGACCGCCTGCTTGTCAGCGCCACTGATCTTGATGCGTGTGGCGGGGTTGGCCTCGACGGTAATGCCGGACGGGATCGCCACTTCGCGTGTGTCGGCGTAGCCCACGTTCAGTTGCACGGTCATGCCTTGCACTTTTGCCGACCAACCGGCGCCGACGATCTCAAGTTCCTTGGTAAATCCCTTGCTGACGCCCTCGACCATGTTGTTGATCAGCGATCGGGTCAACCCGTGCATGGCGCGGGCGACACGAATAGAATCGTCGGCTTCAACAATCACCGCATTGGCCTTGTCGTCGACGTGTACGGTCACCTCCGGTCGATGGACCATGCTCAAACGATTCGCCCCGGCTTCAACGGTGACGGTTCGGTCGGCAACGGACACCTTCACCCCGCTGGGCAGTACAACCGGTTTTTTTCCGATTCGGGACATGGTTTTCGATTCCTTAAGCCGGACCACCCGCTGGGCAACCCGTGATTTACTGCACGGTGCAGAGCAGTTCACCTCCCACGTGTTGCTCTCGTGCCTGCCGGTCGCTGAGTACGCCGCGGGGCGTGCTGACAATGGCGATGCCGAGTCCTCCGAGCGGGCGGGGCAAATGCTCGACCTTCGCGTATATTCGCCTGCTCGGCTTGCTCTGTCGTTTCAACTCATTGATCACCTGCTCGCCTTTCGATCCGTAACGCAGGTCGATGCGCAGGATGCCTTGTCGGCCGTCGTCGACGACGTTGTAATCGTTGATGTAGCCCTCTTCCTTGAGAACACGGGCAATGCCGGTGCAGATCTTGCTGTTGCGACAATCAACCTGCGGCGCGCTGTTGCGTGCAGCATTTCGAATCCGCGTAAGCATGTCGGCGATCGTATCGCTCAATGACATTCAGGGGTCTCCAATAAGCTTTTACCAAACATCTTCATCACCACGACGCCTTTCTCATGCCGGGCACCTTGCCCTCGTGGGCCAATTCTCGCAGCATGATGCGTGATATCTTGAACTTGCGGTACACACCTCGGCTGCGACCGGTCAGGGCACAAAGGTTCCTGATACGGGTGGGACTGGAGTCACGAGGCAGCCGATGCAGGGCCGCATAATCACCCTGCTTCTTGAGTTCGCGGCGTCGCTCGGCGTATTTCGCAACGGTCGCCTCGACTCTCTTCATGCGTTCGATCGTGGATTTGGATGCCATAGGTGTCTCCTGTACACGGCGCTAGACCGCGATAATTCAA
>CAUYYV010000319.1:0-3897 GCA_963577075.1 Phycisphaerae bacterium | reverse complement strand
CATTGGTGTCAGCCGGTGCGCACCTGACGGCGGCCCGGCTGTGCCTGGGCAACGTGATGCGCCGGCGCGGTCGCAGCTCGGCCGTGGTGGTGATGGTGGCCTGCAGCGTATTTCTGCTTGTTGCGGTGGGATCATTTCGTCGTGATGCGTCCATTGAAACAGGCAGCCGATCCAGCGGCACGGGCGGCTTCGCTTTGGTCGGCCAGTCATCGTTGCCGGTGCTGCACGATCTGAATACAACGGAGGGACGCGATGCGTTTAATATCAGCGCCGACGATCTGCCGGCCGATTCCGTGGTGCCGGTGCGTGTTCGCGCCGGTGACGACGCCAGTTGCCTTAACCTCAATCGCGCTCAGACACCGCAACTTCTCGGCGTTGATCCGCAAGCCCTTCATGAGCGTGGAGCGTTCGTTTTTACTGGGACGATCAATGATAATGCTGCCGGCGACGGCTGGCGCCTGCTCGACCCGTTACCGACCGCCGGCGAGCCGATTCCGGCCGTCGCCGACGAGGCGACGGTAGTGTGGGCCTTGGGCAGATCGCTGGGTGATACGATTCACTACCGTGACGATCACGGACGTGTAGTCGAGGTGAAAATCGTCGGCCTGCTTGCCAACTCGATTCTTCAGGGCAATGTCATCATCAGCGAGAGGGCGTTCGTGCGACATTTTACGAATGTCAGTGGCCATCGCATGTTCCTGTTCGATGGTGCAGGGGCTGCTCGGGACAGGCTGTCGCGCGCGTTTGAGGAGGTGGGCATGGAGTTGACGTCCACGGCGCAGCGCCTGGCCGAGTTTAACGCGGTGCAGAATACCTATCTGTCGATTTTCGAGGCGCTCGGCGGGTTGGGCATGTTGTTAGCCAGCGTCGGGCTGGGCGCGGTCGTGTTGCGCAACGTGCTCGAGCGACGCGGCGAGTTGGCCCTGATGCGCGCGGCCGGGTTCAACCGCGGCCAACTGCGCAGGCTCGTGTTTGTTGAGCACGGGCTGCTGCTGGCCATGGGCCTGGTGTGCGGTCTGGTTGCGGCGCGTATCGCAATTATCCCGGCGCTGCACAACGCGGAACAGGCCGTTTCGCTTCCGATCAGTCTGCTGGCGACGCTCGCAGTGCTGGTCACGGGTATGGGGTGGATATGGTTGGCCACGTTCGTGGCCCTACGCGCGCCGCTGCTCGAAGCGATCCGGCACGAGTGACCGATCGACACTGGCTATTCACAACGATACCCCCAGCAAGCCACGCGTCATCTGGAAATCGGTGTAACCCTGTCCGAACAACTTCGGCGTGTATCGGCGCGACGCGACGCGAAGCACCATGTCGAGCAGATGGTCGGCCTGGGTGGCGGCGTCAGCGGCGTCGGTCCGCAGTACCGCGTCCATGTCATCGTTTTCGATATTGGTGGCGCACTGGATCAGCGGTACTATCGGGTGGGCTTGGATTGGCCGGTTGTTGACGTGTGCAAGCATGACCTCGACACCAGTAGCGGCCAGCCCGGCCAGAGTTTCCACCGTATGTCCGGTGGGTGTGGCCATGATATGAAAACCGTTGTGGGTGGCGCATTGGCCGTAGGCAAGTGTCGGCTTGGCCGGGCGATCGATCCGAAGTTCGTCTACGAATATGTCGTCAGTGAGCAGCGGCGTGTTGTTCGGTACAACAACGGTGCCGCCGCTGGCGACGATGATGGCAACCAGGTGCGCCGCCGCTTCTGCGGTCACGGGCGCAGCCGGATGCGTTGATGTCAATCCCAGGCGTAGATGAGTCAACCCGGCCTCTGCGCGCACCGGGTCGGGTAATGATGAAAGCGCGCTCTCGAACCACCGGACCGCCTTGTCGATGACATGTTCGATCCCCCCGTCGAGTTGAACGCTCGCCCAGCCGAAACCCGACCGGTCGAGCCCTCGCTCGTGCAACGCGGTCTGCATCGCATCGTTGTGTGTTTTTTCGCAGCCATGCTCGAGAAACAGCGCACAGCGAACCATGGGATGCGCGGCGTGGCCGAGTAGAGTGCGGATGTATAACGCTTCATTGTCGCCGCCGGACACGCCACATCCCTCGGTATGCACGACCGTGGCAAACCGTGACACCGCGTCAATTTTCCTGGGACGACTGTTCAGCGTATCGACGAGCATGATCGCGATCTGTCCGGAGCAAAGACTCGTCGGCACGACAAGCCCAACCTGATCGCTCGCGTACCCGGTTTCGGTGCGATACGCGGTAAACATGGCGTCAACCGATGGGCGGGCCTTGATGACGAGCGGTTTTCCCGACGGTGCAGTTGGCTGGCTGCTTGAATGTCGAACCGCTTGTGTCTGGTGCCAGTTGCGCCACAACTGCACCTGGCTGTGGCCTGCTTTCTCCCCTGCGCTGCGTTGGCCCGAGGCGACCCGCAAGGCCAGGTCGAACGTATCGTTCGAAAGATCGTCCCATGGCTCGCCGTCCTGATATCGGCCGGCATTGACGTCCATGTCCGTCGCGATCAGGTTGTACCGTTCGGTCGTAGAGATGATCTTGATCGTCGGTACGAAGGGGAAGTTGGTGATAGATCCGTTGCCCGTGGTAAACAGAATCAGGTTGGCACCCGAGGCGACCTGGCCGGCGACGCTTTCCAGGTCGTTGCCGGGGCTGTCCATGAAATAATATCCCGGATCGCGCATCGGCTCGGCGTACCCGATGACCGTGTCCAGCCGAACTTGCGGGTCTTTCTTGCGTGCGGCGCCGATCGATTTGATGGCGATGTTGTAGAGACCGCGAAAGTTGTTGCCGCCGGTCGGATTTCCTTCGGCGCTGTGTCCGTGCCAGCCGGCGCGTTGCTCGAATGATTCGATCGTATCGAGAAAAGCTTGCGCGGTTGCCAGGTCACGCACGTTTTGCAGGATGTACTGTTCAGCACCGATCAACTCATCGGTCTCCGCGAGGTTGGCCGATCCCCCGAGACGGATCGTTTGTTTCGCGACTGCGCCGGCCAGCGGGTTGGCGGATACGCCGGAAAACGCGTCCGAACCACCGCATTGCAGGGCCAGTTTCAGGTGTTCGATGGATTGCCGGCTTCGCGTAAACGCACTAATCGGCGCCAGCCAGCGACGCAGCGTCGCCTCGCCTTCTTCCAGCGCGGATGCCAGCGTTCGGTGATCAGCCAGGCTCATCCATTTCTGTGGCACGTTGTCACAGGCGTAGCCGTGTTCGGCCATGAATCGTTGGAGCATGTGGCCGTTGACCGGTTCACCGCCGGCGTCGACGGCCAATACGGCGCCGACGTTCGGGTGCACAAAGAAGCCGCTCAACGCTCGCAACACGAAGGTTATGTTGTTCGGCGCCGCATCGCCGCCCTCGGTGTGGGCAATGGGCACGACACCGTCGATGTCGGCATAATTGGGGGCGACGTCTTTTAACCGCGTGGCCAGCGCGCGGGCGTAGCTGGCGGCCAGCGATGAGATACCGAGAATGACGAGATAATTTCGCGTGCCGACACCGCGACCACCGCTGCGTGCGTAACCATCAAACCATTGCTGTTGTGGATCGCGTTCGACCTGTTTGCCGGGCACGAATTGCTGTTCGTCGATCCTGTAACGCTCGCTCTTGTCGCGAAAGTTGGGGCTTGCCGGCATATCGAAGTCGACGTGCCGGGCCGCAAGGGCCTCGAGAATCCTTGAATTACATATGTATTGGCCTGGCTCGATGTCGCACAACGCGCTGCCGAATGGAAGGCCCCATGACAGCAGCGACTGGTCTTCGCCGATCGCAGTGTGTGCGATGCGGTGGCCTTGCGGCACCGTGTGGGGAAGACGAAACCGGTTTTCGTTGTGGTTAATCAAGGTGCCGGCTTCGAGTCGGCGGGACATGATGGCGACGTTGTCACCCGGCGCTGCGAGGCGCGCGACCTGATCAAAACGGAATTCCGGT
>CAUYYV010000318.1:0-3902 GCA_963577075.1 Phycisphaerae bacterium | reverse complement strand
GGCGCGGAACATTCGGTTGCGATAATGCCTGCCCAGGGCCCAGCGTGGCGTAGCGCGTTGGCGGGGCACGTAATGCCAGACACGCGCCTCGGGCAGATACTTCGGGCGCACGCCCGCGGCGATCAGGCGATCCTGAAGTTCCGTCTCCTCGCCCGACGGATTGCCTTCGCAGCTGGGGCGCATCGCACCTGGACCCAGACCGCCGTGTAAACCACCCACGCCGAGCAGCGTCTCGACCATCACGCCGTAGTTGGCGCCGAGGAATCGCGAATTCTGGCCCTCGAACGGATTGTCCGGGTCGTTCGGTTGCCAGCCGGCGGCGGAGACGGGCAACCGCCCGGCAAGCCAGTCCGGCGGCGGCTTCTCGTAATCAATCAGCAGCGGCCCGCCGTAAAAACAGCCACCGCCCTCCGCGTCGGCCGCACGGGCATAGCTATCAAACAGTTGGGGCGACACGCGAACATCATCGTCGAGAAACACGACCAGTCCGCCTCCCAGTTGCTCGATCATCCGCTGCAGCGCCCTCGCCTTGCCCGCCTGCTGCTCGTGGCGGTACTCGACCGGCAACTTCAACTTTGCACGCCGGCAGATGTCGGCGGCGCCGGCGTCGGATCCGTTTTCTATCACGTGGATATGCTCAAACCCCGCGGGGCGTGATGTCTCGACCAGGCTGTCCAGCGTCCGCTCGAGCAACCGCGTGCGGCCATGCGTCGCAATGAGAACGTTTAGGCGCAACATCGACTCCTGTCCGACCGGTCACACCCGATCGCGATGATCGGCGTCCCGGCCATGTTATCGGCCAGATCGCCCGCTCCTTCCAGCCGACGCCCCGGCGTTGGGTGACGCCCGCGCCGCACCGATTTGATCCTCGCCGACCACATAAGATGCAGCCATGCCAACTAGGAGCCTAAGCCCTTGATGAGCAGCAACTTTTAATCGTGAATGTTGGCGCGCTTCATCGGACGGGCGCCTTGCTTGCTCGAACCCTGTTGATGTGGCTTGCGGTCGGCTTGTGGGGCGGTCACTCCGTCACGGCTTGGCCGGCTCATACGCCTCCCTCAAGAACGGATTGTCCGCCGGCTCCTTGCCACCGTAGAACCATTTGAGCGGCAGGATCTTGAGCAACTGGCCCATGTCCGCACCGGTTTCCGGGTGTTTTTCGCCGGCTCCGTCCGACTGAACCTGCGCCAACGTCGGGTGCTGCTCATAACGATTTGAGTAACTGTAGGCGATGAACACCCGATCCTTCATGACGAAACAGGAGGGGTATGAACTGCGGTTGTGCTCCTCGAAGTTGCCCACGTATTGCGGATCACGTTCGGTGGCCGATTGACCGGATGGGAAGTAGATCTCTTCCGGTCGCGTCGGTCGGATCGGGCCCGGCTCGACGCGTGTCTCTTCATGCATCGACTGCACGTTCTGGAAAAACTCCCAGACCCGCCCGCCGTCGCGGCTGATCGCCGACGAGATTCGCCTGCGTGCGTACCCCTGCTTGGTCAAGTGCTCATCTTCCTGGTTCCACACGCAGAGCAAGTGGCCGTTGGCAAGCGTGCGGATCTGCGCCGGGCAGGTCGGCGAGGCCAGCACCGTCGGCTGCGGGCGTGTCCACGTCTCGCCGTTGTCGTTTGACCAGGCCTGGAAAAGCCGGCCCAGGCAGTTGCGCATCATCATGAGAAGCCGGCCGGGCTTGACCTCGGTCACCGACGCCTCATTCGAGTAGCTGAAGGTCGCGTTCCAGTCGAGCAGGATGATCAGGGCACCGTCCTTGTTCATCTGCCACGATCGCCCCTCGTCGTCGGAGTACAGCACGTAGTTGCAGTTGAAGCTCGGATCGAAGTAGTGACCGGCGGTACCGACGAATTGGTTGTGCACCAGCTTGCCGCTCATCGGCTTGGTGCAGTCGTCGGGGCCGGTTTTCTGGCCGATCCTGATGAAGACCGGCAGTACGATCCGCCCGCTGCTGGTCCTCAGCAGCGTGTCGTGCAAGCCGGCCGTGGTCAGGCCCGGCGGCGACATGCGCACGGGCGGGGACCACGTCTCACCGTTGTCCGTCGACCGCCAGAACTTGAAATGAGTGCCACCGGAAGGCATGGCGTACTCGGTGTCGCCAGGCTCGTCGAGCAGGCGGGCCGCCAGGCCGATTTCGTTCTTGCCTGACAGCTTGACCAATGAAGTTTCCGTGCCGCCGACCGGATCACCGTTGGTGTCCACCATCCATTGGTCTTCGTGCCATGTTTGCGACCAGGTCAACCCGCCATCATCGGACCACTCGCGCACGCGATTCGACACGTGGAGGATGCGACCGTCCTCCAGCTCAACGAAGGTAGACGAGTGCCCGAACGGGCGCGCCTGGATCGAAATCGCCAATTCCTGCAGGGTCATGGGGACATTGCTCACGACGAACTCCTCGAGAAGACGACACGGCCGGGTAAAGATTGCATCAACTTGTAGGTGGCAGTTTACAGTAGTGAAGTCACCTCGTCGCGTCGGCGGGCCGGACGGGTCACGACGCGGACGGTCGCCGGCGACTTGCATCGGCCAGGGCCTCGGGGTACAGCGCCGCGACAACGTGTTTCACGACGTTTGCTATCAGTTCGCACCCCGGTCTCGCCTTGCCCAGTTCGACGGCCGTGGTCAACGCCGCGACGACAACCGGGCGCTGCGGCAACTCGACGATGCCCACGTCCGCACGAATCCGCGCGCTCTGGCCGATCTTGTGTGCAATCGGAACGGTCGGGTCCACGTGGCACGGGATCATCCTCCGATGCCCGCAGCGATGGAGCATGGCGAGCATCTGCCTCGACGACGTCGGCCCGAGCAGCCGGCCCCCGTAGATCTGCTCGAGCATGTCGGCCATGTCCCGGGCGGACGTCACGTTGTTGCTCAGCGAATCGGTAAACGGCAACGCGGTGAAATCGATGCTGCCGGCCCTGATCCGTTCGTTGGCGATCGCGTCGTTTTCCGCATTGATCGGCGCGGTGTCCAGGCCCACCATCATGTAGTGCCAGCGCCCGATCGGCATGCAGACGCGTGTATTGGCAAACCCCAGCGTGTCCATGGCGTGGTTGACCGATTCAAGCCCGATGACCTCGAGGATCAGGTCGGTCGCGACATTGTTGCTCTCCGCGATCATGCGTTCGCACAGGTCGCCCAGCGACCAGGTCGAGCCGACGGGGCAGTCGTCGCGTCGCGTCCCGTGTCGGCAGAGTTCATCGTGGACCTGGTAGCGATCATCCAATCGACGGATCCCGGCCTCGACCTGGCGGAACAGTTCGACCATGATCGGCACCTTGAAGACGCTGGCAATCGGGAAACGCCGATCGACGTCGTGTGCGTATGTCCGATCGTCGGCCAGGTCCTTTACGACCAGGCCCGCGTGGCCCGGGAAGGCGGCCAGCAGGTCGTCGAGCGCTTGGTCAGGCAGTGTTGGGCTCATCATATTTTCCAGTCGACGCGGTTCCCAGGCTCAGCGTAGCGCAGGTGATATTCATCCTAACGCGGGTTTCGCCCGCACGGGCCGAGTGCCAAACGTCAAGCGGTGAAGGAGGCCGGCGCGGGCGGTTGCCACTTGACGCTTCTCCGCACCACGCACAAAAGTCACGATGTATGGCTCCAAGCCGGGATTTTCTATTTACGCTCTGGACGGGGTTCGTTTTCGTCCACACGGCGCCATGTTACCGTCACCTGCCGCCCGCAGTGCGTGGTGCCGCTCCCTTGCCCGGGTGAGGATCACAAAACGGGCCAGGCGCCTCCGTTGGGTCCGCTTCGTATCGCCGCAGGGATTTTAGTAACCGCGCTTGGGCGGGCAGGTGCGGATTGGTTTGGAAAGGGCTTGTTAGAGCACCCCGGAAATATGCCCCGGAAATGCACCCCGGAAATATGCCCCGGCAATGCACCCCGGC
>CAUYYV010000317.1:0-3919 GCA_963577075.1 Phycisphaerae bacterium | reverse complement strand
CACCACAACCAGCAAGGCGGTCTGTCGTGTGGGCCAAGCCATCCGGTGACTCCGTCGTATCATAGGTTGTGCCGTGTCGACCGGTGGATACGCGGCGCGACGGGAAAACGACGCCTAAATTTCCGTGATTTCCTTCGTCTTCGCCGCGACCAGATCGCTCACCTGCTTCTCGTACTTCTTGACCAGATCATGAATATCCTGCTTGGCCTGCTTCTCGTCGTCCTCGCTCAGGTGCAGCGTCTTGTCCTTGACGGCCTGCTCGGCGTGCTTGTTGCCGTCGCGTCGGGCGTTGCGGACGGCCACCTTCGCTTGCTCGCCCATCTGCTTGACCGACCCGATCAGTTGCACCCGCCGCTCGCCCGACAGCGACGGGATGACCATCCGGATCTGCTTGGCTTCGGCGACCGGGTTGAGACCCAGGTCGGCGTTCTGAATCGATTTGACGATTTGCTGGCTCGACGCGGCGTCGAAGGGCTTGATCAGGATCTGTGTCGGCTCGGGCACGCTGATCAACGCGAGCTGGCGCAAATCTGTTGGCGAGCCATAGTAATCGACCTTGATGTACTCGACCAGTGCCATCGATGCACGCCCCGTACGCACGCCGCGCAGTTCCTGCTTGAGATAGTCGACGGCCTTGTCCATCGCCTCTTCAGTGGTCAGCAGAATGTCATCGATATCCATGGTTTTTTCTTTATCTCTATTTGTGATTCGTGATTCGTTATCTGGAGATTGCCGGACCTCACGATCGGTGCAACCGTCATCCTCCTAAAATCACAATTCACCAACAACGCGTGTACCGTGCGGCTCACCAGCGATCACCGCTCCGATATTGCCCTTCTGCTTCATGTTGAACACGATGATCGGAATATCATGTTCCCGGCACATGGTAAACGCCGTCAGGTCCATGATCTGGAGGCGCTTGTCGATCGCCTCCTGGTAAGTCAGTGTCTCGTAGCGTCGCACGTTGCCGTGCTTGTTCGGATCCTTATCGTAGATGCCGTCCACTTTCGTAGCCTTGAGCAACACGTCGGCGTCGATCTCTTTGGCCCGCAATACGGCGGAGGTATCAGTCGTGAAAAACGGGTTGCCCGTGCCGGAGACAAACACAACAACGCGACCCTTTTCAAGGTGCCGCAGGGCGCGGCCGCGGATGAAGTTCTCCGCCACGGACGTGAGGCTGATCGCGCTGAGCACGCGTGTCGGATGGCCCATCTGATCCAACCGTTCCTTGAGCGCCAACCCGTTGATGGCGGTGCCGAGCATGCCCATGTAATCGGCGGTGGCCTGGGCGATGTGGCCCGGCTTGGCCAGCTCGGCGCCACGGATGATGTTGCCGCCGCCCACCACGACCGCCAACTCGATGCCCAGATCGTGCGCCGAGGCGATCTCCGTGGCAACCAGCTCTAATTCATCTCTATCGATCCCGAATCCGCCGGCCTTGCAGAACGCCTCGCCGCTGATCTTCAACAGCACGCGCTTGTACACCGCTTTGGCGGCCGCAGCGGGTTTGATCCTGTCAGGTTGAGTCGTGGTCATATTCCCTCCGCAAACGTACGCGGGGATTCATTCGCTCTGCACTCTTGGCCGACGCTAATCATTGAACTGTCAAGAGGCGTGCTGGTCAAGTTTCGTCTGTCTGCGACCGGTCGTAGCCCCACGGCAGGTCATCGCGGTCGTCAACGTCATGGTTGTCGCGCATACCGAACTCGTCGAGCCATTGCTGGACTTCCTGCTCGCTCATGGATCCGGTTGCGTGCTTGTGGGTTTGGCGTGGCCCGGCGGGGCGACGGGTGTATGTCATCTTCAGCAATTGCGAGACGAACTGCTCACTGGTCATCACCTGGGCTCTTCGCCGGCGTGCGGCCCGGCGGATCACGCGGTCCGTGCTCACGATCGTCAACCGGCGTGGCGCGGTGTCGGCATCAATCATCTCGATGATCACGTCGTCGGCGACGCGCCTCCCTGAATAAACCAGTTCCACCTGCTCGAACGGTGACTTGTCGGGCCGTTGCTGGTTGGCCGTGCCGTCACAGACCACCACGATGCGCTGGCCACGCCACGGGCTCGACGCCAGCAGTCGGCACAACCCCGCCTCGTCTAGCCCGGCCAACGTTTCGGGCATCGACACGTACAGCAGATTGTTACAGTCGATGATCAGCGGCATCGCCACATTCTAACACCCGGCGCATCGGCGTACCTTCCGCGTCACCTTCATCGTCGCTCACCTCGACACCGCCGTCGATCGTGAACCCTGACGACAAAGCGGCCAACCCCGTCATGCTCCATCCTCGCCGAGATTATCACCTGTGATCGGCTTGACGATGACATGCCCACATCCCCGTCGATACCTGCTGGACAGCTTCGAGGCCGCGTAAGCTCGGCGATTGCTGCAACGTGCTAGGTTGATTGTGACATCTCGTCCGGATGGACCATTCGATCCATCTCGTTGATCCGGTCGATCAACAGGCGGAGCCGGCCATACTTGCGGCGGGTAAATGTGAAACGAAGACGCGGCAGGTCAAGGTGCAGCGTCTCGCTACGATCCGCCTGCGACTGCTCGATGCGCCCTTCGATGACAAGATCGGAAAACTCATCGTTGATCTGATTGATATGGTCGGCGGTCAAGGGTCGGTGCATGCGTATGATCAGATCGTCGCGCACGAACCGCTGCGAGTGATAGTTGCGGTAAAAATTGAGTACGTGCCGGATCGCTTCCTCAATGTCGCACGTAACGGTAAACAGATTCAGGTCCTCCGGACTGATCAGGCCGTCGGCCAGCAACTCGGATTGCACGTAATCGCGCCAGTGCTGCCAGTATTGACTGCCGGGCGGGTCAATCATCACGATCGGCGCAACGGGCGATTTGCCGGTCTGGATCAGCGTGAGGATCTCGAAGCACTCATCCTGTGTGCCGAACCCCCCGGGAAACAGGACGATGGCATCTGCCTGCGATGCGAACATCAACTTGCGCGTAAAAAAGTAACGGAAGACGATCAGCTTGGGATCGCCTTCGATGTACTCGTTAGCCGTCATCTCGAACGGTAACCGGATTGCCACGCCGAACGATTTTTTTCGGCCCGCGCCACCGTGCACGGCACGCATGACGCCCCCGCCGGCACCGGTAATGACCATCCAACCCTGCTCGGCCATCCGTCGGCCGAATCGCTCGGCAACCTGATAGTCCGGATGGTCATGCGCCGTCCGCGCCGAGCCAAAGACGGATACTTTGCGCACGCCGCGGTAGTCGCGAAACACCCTCATCGCGTAGCGCAGTTCCTTGAAGCTGCGACTGGTAAGCTTCAACTCGCCCGTGTCCGCCCCGTCACGCAGGAACTTGATCGACGTGTGAAGCATATCGCGGACGAGCTTGCCGGACATTTTCTCCGGATCACCGCCTGCATCGCGTATCAACTCGTCAAATCGCTCGGCCAGATTCCGATGAAGGTCTGTTCCCTGATGATTCATGGATGACTCCGACCGCATCATAGCAGGTGCGGACTCGGAGCGCGACCGCCTGGTAGACCTCCCGGCTCCCCGATGCGTTGCAGATCGGCGTGCCGCCATTGTTGATAATCCCCCGTCGCCTTCGATATAGTGAGAGTTGCTCAGCGATTGACCTCGATAACGGTGTGCTGGCCATGTGCATCCGCCTGCTCTGCGAAACGATCCATGGTGAATCATCGGTTCGCCGGACTCGATCTCTGCGCGATCGCTGCGTGGGGCGTGGCGGCCGTGACCTTGTGCCCACCGATGTTTCCCGGCTTCACAATCGGCCGGTTCATCCGCATACCTCGACACCAAGGATTCAGATCATTGCCAGCGGGCAAAAATAAATCGAGTTCAGCGGGTGCCGCCGGCGCCGCGTCGGTGCGACTGGGAATACTCTTTATTGCGTTGGGCGTCCTGGCCAACTATTGGA
>CAUYYV010000316.1:0-3921 GCA_963577075.1 Phycisphaerae bacterium | reverse complement strand
GAGGACTTCGTCCAGCCCACCATCGACGCTATCGTCGACGGCGCCCGCACGGGCAAGATCGGCGACGGCAAGATCTTCGTGACCGCACTCGAACGCTGCGTCCGCATCCGAACCGGCGAAGAGGGGCCGACGCCATCGGCTGAGCCACACACCGCGTCCGCTTCCGCGCCGCAGAGAAAGGACGAGACGGGGCGGAGGGTTACCCGGGGCGCGACGCGCCTCATTTCTCGGTGAGCGCGACGATCATCCCGGCGATACGTTGCCGCTGTTCTTCGTTACGGGCGACGCTCCAGCCGCCGGCATCGGCGAGACCAGGGCGGTCCCAGCAATCGCCGGAAGCGCCGGCGCGGAGTCTCGGCGCGGACTCGAGCATTTCGGCCAGTTCCTTCTCGTATGCCGTCACGGCGCGGCCGGCTCGCTTCGCCTGGTCCATGGCGACCTCCAGCGTGGCGATGTAGCGTGCGTCGAGGATGCCTTCGCGGATGCCTTCCATGACGGTCGAGTTCTCGTGCTCGCCGGTCTTTGTTCGCCTGAGGATCTCGATCCCGTTGACGCTTCCGCCGGTCCTCAGGCTCTTGAAGGGGTAGCGTAGCCCTTTGCCGACCTTGGGGAAGAGCCAGATGTTGTTGCCTTCGAAGCCGCTGCGGACGTTGACGAAGCCGGCGTAGGCGCGGGCGTACCAGTAGTTGTGCCACCATAATGGTGGCCAACACGACGCCCAGGGGCGCGAGCCGGCCTTCTCACAGGCTTGGCGCAGGTCGCTGTTCTCGGGGCGTGGGGCTGTCCGCTGCAGCCCGCGACAGGAAATGTAGTCGATGTGCTTGCCGAGCGTCTCGATCAGGGGTGTTTCATAGACCGTGCAGTAGGTCTTGATCTGGGGGGCGACTTCCTTGGCGAGCCTGTAGGAGACTGCGGTCTCGAACTGGCGCCAGTGCGTCTCGAAGGGCTCGTCGGTGAGATAGAGAATCATCTCGGGCCAGTCGGCTTCCCGGGCGTGGTCGACGATGAGCCTGATCGCCTGCTTGAAGGCTTCCTGAGCCGCGGGCGGATAGCCGTCCTCGCTGGTGATCAGCGGGATTGTCATCGAGTGGAACTTCGCCTGAGGCCAGTCCTTGCCGGGCGGGGCCGTCAGCTCCACCAGCTTCAACAGCAGCAGACGCGGGTAGTAGATGACCGGCAGCTCGTAGCCGGCCTGCTTGTACGCCTCCATGAACCGGTCGTCAGGTGTGAAGTCGAACCGCACCTGGCCGTCGACGATTGACAAGCGCTCGAACACGGAAGTCGCCGGCGGCGAGCATATGACCGAGTTCATCCCGAGCGACTTCATCCACGCCATGTCGACCGGCAACTCTTCGTCCGGCTCGTAGTAGTAATACATGCTCCAATGCGCCGGCGCCGGGGCGAGTTTGAATGGGTAGACCTCGACGCGCAGCGGGATGCGGCCGATGCGCTTGCCATCAGAGAGCATGCGCGCCTCGCCCTCGTAGATGCCCGGCGCCGCATCGTCCGGGGCGGCGCAGTAAATCCAGAACTGTGAGCCGTGGTCAGCCGGCAGGTCGAGCGTGTCGAAGCGGACGATCGCACGCGGCATCTCGGCGTATTGGCGGTAGGTGTTGGCCCGGTAGAACATCGTCTCCACGTGGTCGGCGCGCAGGCTCCTCGCCCGTATCACGCTCCGGCCGGACGTGCTGGTCAGATCGCTGAAGCGGAAGCTGACACCCGGCAGCGCTTTCAGAGCGTGGACGATCGCCACCGCCGACCGCGTTTCCCCCGGGCACAGCGCCAGCTTGACCGGTCGGTTGCCGTCGAGGATCTGTTCACGTGCGGGCACATGGTGTGCCGGTGCGACCTTCGTCTCGGCGTGCTGGTAGACGACGAAACCGCGGGTGCGCTCCGCCGACGTCCAGTCGGGGACGTCCACGAAGGCCGCATCGAGTTGCCCGTCCGGGTCGGGCAGCCTGTACCACTCCGCGGCCGCGTCGGCCTCGGGCAGCTTGTACCACAGCTCGTTGCCGACCTTCAGCGTCCTAGTCACCCCATAGTCCATCTCCACAATCCCGGGGGCGACGGTCCGCATGACGACCCCCGGCACACGCTCCGGCTCCGGCCGCGGCGAATCGACCTGGACCAGCTTGACGTTCCGCACCGACAGCGTGCCCATGCTCGTATGGAACCCCAGCAGGACCTGGATCTGCGTCGTCTCGGGCGGGAACTCACACGGGATGTAGACGTCGCGCCAATCCGATGTCCCGATGAATTTGCGCGCCAGACGGTCGTGCAGGACGCGGTCGGCCGTGGTGTAGAGCAGCAGCACCCGCGCGGTCATGTAGCCCTTCGGCCCCTGCGTGCAATCGTCGAACTTGACTTGGCACGAGAACTCGAACCCGCCATTCCGGGCACGGGCGCGGTCGTACGGGATCGTTTGCCGCACGTACGCGCCGCCTTGCGGGGGCCGTTCGGCGCGGATCCGCACGTAACTGCCACCTTCGGCATCGGTCTGCTTAGTCACGACCAGGGCGCCGCTGCCCTGCCAGCCGGTCGGCTGTTGGCTGCGACCGGCGCGTGTGAAGTCGCCGTTAGTGACCCAGTTGTCCTGGCCTTTAGCGGCGCACAGCAACGCCGGGGCCCATGCCAGCAGCAGGCCCGCGATAGTCATCCGGTATGTCATTGTCAGGCACCTCAGAACTGGCATAAAGCCGCTGTTCACGGTTCGAAAACCACTTTCACACACTGCAGCTCCAGGGCCGTGTCGATCGCCTGTTGAGCTTTTTCCAACGGAAACCGATGCGTGACATATTGGTCTAATGGCATGCGATCGCGATAACGCAACATCATTTCCATACTGGATTGGTAAGACGTAAAAGGATGGTTACTTAATCCAATCAATCGCAAGCCTTTGCTGACAATCAAGTGCGGATTGAACATAATCTCGCCCATGTCAACAAAAACTCCCTCCAACAGATACATGCCACCCCGCCGGATCAATGGTATTGCCTGGGGAATCGCCTCGGGATATCCAGCACATTCAATAGCGACATCAACTCCGCGACCATGGGTCCACTGATGGACCAACTCGATGCGCTGCTCGGGGGATGTTTCATCGATATTCAAAACATGGTCGGCACCAAACAGGCTGGCTTTTTCCAGACGGTAATCGACCTTATCCACCGCAATGATCGTCCCGGCACCAATCATGCGTGCCATGATCAGATGCGCAATTCCCAGCGGACCTAAACCTTGAATCAAAACACTGCCGCCGGTCAACAATCCTTCGGATGCCATGGTCGAAAAATCCTTTGCTTTATCCAAGGCAAAGGCGCACGCCATCAATTCCGTATACACCGCAAGCTCAGGCTCCAGACCGTCGGGAACTTTGTAGACAAATGCCTCAGGAATGACCACCATGGTTTCCGACCAGCCACCCATCAAAGGCTGTTGGTCGGCGCGAAATGAATTCCCATAGCCCCGCCAATTTTCACACCACGAATAGCCAAAAATGTGACGGCAGTTGTAACACTCGCCACATACCACATCCGGACACATCGTGATGCGATCGCCTTCCCGCAAGGGCTGTCCGTAAAAATCAGTTTTTCCAGGAGACACCTCGGTCACGATGCCGACGTTTTCATGACCTGGGATGAGTGGAAATGGCGAAGTCTGTTCATTGACCGTACCACCATATTGCGTCGTTTCTCCACGATAAGTGTGTTTATCGGTTCCACAAATCCCGCTCATTTCGACCTGCATGATCAAACCACCGTCGGGCAGCGGTGGGATTGGGTATTCCCGGACTTCGATCTTACCTGGTTCGACAATGGTCACAGCCCTGGCGGTTTTTTGCATCTTTATCCTAAAATCGGGGAAATCTTGATAAGAGCCAATCGAAACAATCGGCCGCGTCAGCGAAGTCTGGACCGGCCT
>CAUYYV010000315.1:0-3935 GCA_963577075.1 Phycisphaerae bacterium | reverse complement strand
CGTTTTTGGAATGCAACTCGAAATCACAAAAGGCATGTTCCTCGATAGCGGCCATACCTCCCGGTTCAACGAATGCCAGGACCGATGCTTCCTCGATCGCGACGTTTTCGACAGTATCGAAAAACTCGAGGTGCTCTTCGCCGACGCTCGTGATCACGGCCGCATCGGGTCGGACGATGTCGGCCAACGCGGCGACCTCGCCCGGGTGGTTCGTGCCGATCTCGACGACGACGAAATCATGCTCGGGCGACGCGGCCAGCAGGCTCAGGGGCACACCGAGGTGATTGTTGAAACTTCCCGGGCTCTGCGTGCCGCGATATTTAGCCGACAGGACCGTGTGGATCATGTGACGCGTTGTTGTCTTGCCATTGGAGCCGGCGACGGCGATCACTTTCGTGTTCATGTCACGCAGTACATCTCGATAAGCGCGGGCCAAGTCCTGCAATGCCGCCACCGTGTCCTCGACCAGCAACGCCGCCACGGCCGGTCTGTTCACCGGGCGCGACACAATCGCCATCGCAGCGCCGCCGTCCGCGGCGGTGTCCACGAAGTCGTGTCCGTCGAAGTGTTCACCCGTGATGGCGACAAAGACCTGCCCCGGTGCGATCGTGCGCGAGTCGGTGTTGACGCCTGCGAGACGGCAGCGGGGTTCGACAGGCTCGACGAGCCATCGACCTTTGGTAATCGTCTCAAGATGCTTCGGCGTCCAGAAACTCATGGGCTCATGTGCAGGTCGGTTCGTTTGCGCAGCGCCTCGGCGGCGCAGCAGCGATCGTCGAAATCATAACGCGTCGTACCAATTTCCTGGTAAGGCTCGTGGCCTTTGCCCGCCAGCAGCACGGTGTCCGCGTCACCGGCCTCGGTGATTGTCCGTTTGATCGCCGAGGATCGGTCGGGCTCGATGATGACAGGGAAACCCTCAGGCACGCCGGCAATGATTTGCTCGATGATCGCGTTGGGGTCCTCCGTGCGTGGGTTGTCGCTGGTGATCACGACACGATCGGCCAACGCACAGGCCACGCCGGCCATCTTCGGCCGCTTGGTCCGGTCGCGGTTACCCCCGCAGCCGAACATCACGACAAGATCGCCCCGCACCACCGGGCGCAAGGCGTTGAGCACATTTTTCAGCGCATCATGCGTGTGCGCGTAATCAACGAGCACGGTCGGCCCGCCGCCATCATCCAACCCAACCGGCTCGAGTCGGCCCGGCACGGGGGGGCAATGCTCAAGGTGCCTGCACTGATCACCAGTCAGTTCGGTGACCGTGGCGGCGGCGGCCAAGGCCATCAGCGCGTTGGCGACGTTGTGCCTGCCCACCATCGGCAGTGTCAGGTCGACACTGCCCCATGGGCCGTCGAACCGCACCCGGCTGTGGTCGCTCGTCAGCGCGAGCACCGATGCACAGCAGTCCGACGGGCCGGATGCCTTGCCTGCGATACGGCAAATCATCACGTTCGCCGCACAATCATGCAGGATACGCGTTGTGTACTTGTCGTCGCCGTTGACCACCGCCCAGGCGTTGGTCGCCAGGCCGTCGAACAGGATCGCCTTGGCGGAGGCGTAGTCGGCCATGCCGTGATGATAGTCCAGATGATCGCCGGTGAGATTGGTAAACACCGCGGCGTCAAAGGTCAGCGCGGCCGTGCGGCCCTGCTGCAGCGCGTGGCTGGAAACTTCCATGACCGCTGTCTCGCATCCGTGATGGACCATCTGCGCCAGCAGGCTTGACAGTTCGATTGCGCCCGGGGTCGTTAGTTGTGCCGGTCGTACCCGCTGCCCGTCGTCGACGACAATCGTACCGATCAGTCCGCAGCGGGCGCCTGTGGCTTGCAACAGATGCGCGAGCAGCCAGCCCGTGGTGGTCTTGCCGTTTGTGCCGGTCACGCCGATCAGGTTGAGTTTTTTTGACGGTTGATTGTGGTACCGCTCGGCCAAGGTGCCAGCCAGGGCCTGATCGATGGGCGAGCCGACAACCCATGTCACCGCCTCGCGCCGCTTGGTGTCAAGATCCGGTGGCAGGCGATCAGTGACAACGGCGACAGCGCCCCGGGCGATGGCGTGATCAATGTGTGTTCTTCCGTCGTCCTCGACACCCCGCCTCGCCACGAACAGGCAACCGCCGTCGTCGTTGACCTGCCGCGAATCGTCCGACAGGCTCGTGATCAGCCTCCGCCCCGGCCCGTGTGCCACGTGCAGTGGCAGCTCCATGATAAGGTTGTCGAGGCACACGCCCTCAACCACTGTTGCCTTGCCTTGTCCGCTCAAACCGAGCCCCTGCACCAAAAACTTGCCGACAGGATTGCAAGTTTACTTATTATCGGCCTTCTTCGCCCGGCTGTACAAAAAGAGGCTCGCGCCGGTCGAATCCAGCAGTCGCCGCCAAAATCGCCCACCCACATTGTCAAATGGAATTCAAGCGCCTGCGCCGTTTCGGCGTCGGCTCACGCACGCACTGCGGTAGTGAAGGTGACCTAATGGCCGCCAAACAACCAGGCGCCTTTGGCACAATTTATATGAGCCGGGTTGGGGAAGAAGCATCTGATCGACACGATCCGCCACACGGCACCGGCAACACGGATCGTGGCCTTGACCGGTGATGACAGCGATGCGGCCAAGGCCATCATTTTGGCGCTGGGTGCCACCAGTTTCGTGGTCAAGCCCATCGAGCCGACCACGCTCGAGCATCTTGCACGATGCCTGTTGACCGGCCAATAATCGGGGCAGGGCACCCCTGGTAGCCCGATAAAAACAGACCGGCGATAATGGGCATGGTTGTGGACGTTTCCCGAACCGCTACGCGTTGCGCATGCCGGGTGTTCTCTCTTCCTACCGGGGCAACCGTCGTCCGGCACGCTGTCGGCCTGCATTGTCAAGGTGGTTTTTATGCGGCCCGACCGATGGCCACGGGCGTTTTGCGGTGACGGACCCACGCGGTGTCTCGTCCCCGACGCCCGGCCAGACAGGTCAGTCGGCGAAGGTAATCCTCGAGTTCCTGTGTGCCGAATCGGCCGAGGAACTGATAGGTTGCTGTCGGATTACACTGGCGAATTGCATCGATGATGATCTGCTTGTTCATAAAAGCGGGCTTCCAGGCGCGCTGGCGACCGGGAAGCGGTGCCACATCGCGGCAGATGTCATCGACCCGCCCATTCAATTTACTTGAACGTGTAACCGCCGTGGACGTGACGTCACGGTCGGGACCATTGTAGAATGTGTCAACGCAACCACGGCGGCGCGATCGCGCCCGGAGTGAACCATCTTGCCCATCGTTGTTCACAGCCCGCACAGCGGCCGACCGGTGAAGGTGCGTGAGCAGGACGTCGGACGTGCTGTCCGCGACGAAGCCGGCCGCATCTTCTATCTGCTGGCCAAGTCAGATGGCAGTGGCTATTTCGGGTCATGCACCCGCACCGGCGGTGAGCAGCAAGAGCGGCGGACCGAGCAAATGCGCCGACAACCGCAAGCGTCAGACCCACAAGCCGCGCTGCCCGAGGCCACGCCGCACGACGCCACCGGCCGAAGACGCACAGGGTACCGCGGAAAGCTTGTCATTCTGGCGCTGGTCGTGATCATGGCGGTGCTGGCATATCTGTTTTCGCCTTACGGCCCGTACCATTGGACGAAAGTCAACCGCCGCGAACCCCGTCCGGCCAACCAGGTCATCACGGGCGACCCCGCGCCGCCGCAGCCGGGCGCCAATCAGCGGAACGAAACCAACTGATACTGATGGCCAACGTTGTCGGTTGAAGATTGGGACAGGTACGGCGCCTGCTGTGAATCACGGCCACCACCGTAGAGCCACTCGAGCAGCAAAATTTTGAGTCGGCCCGACCGGCTGCGGATAATCGAATTGGTGAATGAATGCGCCGGCAACCGTGTGGTTGTATATATAATCGGCACCTGTCACGTTCCACCGCTGCCCGGCGACCTCTAGG
>CAUYYV010000314.1:0-3964 GCA_963577075.1 Phycisphaerae bacterium | reverse complement strand
GATCCCCAAATCCAAGCTGCCTGCATGATCTGCCTGTCGCTGCCGTCAAGCAAATATTATAGGACTCTTTGCGGTGCATGTAACACCAAATCGACCCCGGCGGTGGGCTCCGGTCAATTTTTCGCCCCGCTGGTTGAGGATATGTGATCGCCGCTGCGCCTTCGATGGCAAGGTAGCCTGCTCTTGTGCGTGCAGGTGGGTGATATCTTCAGACAAATGAGGGATTTGCGGCGATAGGCCGCGCAAGCCGAATTAGTGCAGTATGCCCGGACCAGCGGGATCGGACTGGCTGGTTCCGATCTCTTAGCCCAGTTGACCCCGCCGCTTGTCCCCACGGTGACCAATGCCGGTGACCATTGCTCTAACTGGCCTTGTGATGACGGCTCTGGTGACCGGCCAATTGCTGCTCGGATCGGCGGCGATCGGACTGGCGGTGGCGTGGTGGGCACGGCTGGCGCTGCGGGGCAACGGTCGCGCCGCATGGACACCGGTGTGCCTGCTGATCGTGTGCCTTGCCGGCGGTGGGTGGTGGATTCTCGTGGCGCCACGGCAACCGTCGGTGCTGTTGACCAGCCCTTCACATGATCGCGAAGTGGCGGTGCTGGGCTGCCTCGGGCTGGCCGTGGCCATCCTGCTCATACCCGCGGCGGCGATGTGTGTGTCGGTGACATTTTGGGATCGGCTGCGTTACCACGGTCAGCGCGATGCGATGCGCGGGCTGATCAGGCTGCTGCTCCCGACGGGGCTGTGCCTGCTGCTGGCGTGGTTGATTGGCACCGCCATGATACGCCGGTCAGTGGGCGAGGACAGGAGCGTCGGCGTGGCGTTCTATGCACAGGGCGCGATCATCCTGATGGCCGCCGGTGTGACCGTCGGCGGCTTGGCTCGCGGGCTGTCCAATCGTGGGATCGACCGGTTGGCATCAATACTCATTGCCGCGGTGCCGACGGTGATCGTGGCCGCCGGCAGCTATCCGATCTTGTCGATGGCCGACGGGTCCTGGCACTACAAACTTCGGTTGGTGCTGGGCGCTGACCCGGACGCTACATCACTGCGGCTGTTTCCGCATTGGTGCGCGGTGTTGGTGGCAGCCGTGTTTACGATGGTGGCGGGCGGCGCCTGGGGCCTGCATCTCGGACCACGCCCCTGGCTGCTGATGCCCAAGGTGCGCACCGGGCGTCATCGGCGCTCGCCCGGTAAATGAAGGACACACCGGGCCAGGCGCGTTCGTGAATTGACGTGGATCGTGGACCGGGCTTTCACAGGCAGTATGCCATGAAATTGTTGTTGGTAATTGTCAGCCTCACAGTATTGGGAAGTGCGTGTGCCATCGTGCAGCGTTGGACCCTGGCGCGGTCAAAGCGCCTGCGGTTCCTGCCGCTGTGGCTGGCCGGCGTGACGATTGGCGGGGCGTTTGTCGCGTCCCTCGGTACACCGTCGGCCGCGTTTGACATTCTGCTCGATCTCCGGCCCGGCAGTTTTCAGGAACATCTGGCCGTGCTGCCCATGTGGTGGTCCGGGTTGCTGTGCACCGGCGCCGTGATGATATGCGCCATGGCGTTTTGGGAACGCCTGCTCCGGTTCGGCCAGCGCGACGCGCAGGAGGCGTTGACACGTCTGGCGCCGCTTGTGTTGGTCAGTCTGCCGATCATTGGTCTGCTGGCCCAGACCGAGCCGGTGGGCGTGCGCACGGATCGCCCGCCCGCCGAGCACGAGTTTGATTTGATCGGCCTGGCAATGCTCGCGGCGGTGATGGTGTTGATCGGTCTCAACGCTTCGGGGTTGGCCGTCGCGCTGTACCAGCGGGGCGCCGAGCGGCTGGCATCGATGACCGTCGCCGTGATCAACACGTTCATCGCCGTATTGATCGGCGCGACGTTGCATCAAATCGCCGTCGTACGCCTGAATCTCCCCGCGGCGATTGGTCGGTTCATGGTCCCCACGGTGGATGCAGACGCCTATCCTGCCGATGCGCGGTCGTGGGTCGGGTGGGCACTGGCATATATCGTGGCGGTTGCCGCCACCACCATGGGCGGGATGATCGGGTTGTGGATCGACTCCTCGCCGGTCGACAAACTCGACCGCGGCGCGGTGGGGCGTTGGCTAGGTGGTGTGTGGCGGTCGCAGCGCCGACAGGTGTTGGCCATGCCGGTCTGGTCGCTCTGGTCACGCAGGCTACGGTCTAAAATCCCACGACCGCCCTCGGCGCCTCATCCGCAAACGCCCGCACCCTCCCTCATCAACGTGATGACGTTCCCACGTCGCTGGCATTATGCCCTTGCGGCCGTCCTGTCGGTGCTCGCCGCCTGGTACGGATCGCTCGTCCCCGTGGAATACACCGCGATGCCGTGGGGCGAGGCGCTTGCGCAGTTTGCCGAAGTGAAATACCTGAATATCGGCCTGGATCGCCGCGCGGACTGGACCGCGAACCTCATGCTGTTCGTGCCGCTCGGATTCTTCGCGATGGCGACGGTCGACGTGGATCGGCCGGTCAGAGTGTGGGGTTGGCTCGCCGCGCCGGTGATTGTCGTATTGCTCATCGCGTTGGCGGCGGCGATGGAGTTTTCCCAACTGTGGTTTCCGCCGCGCACGGTGTCGCAGAACGACATGATCGCCGCGTCCATCGGAGCGATGGCCGGTGTGACGTGCTGGCTGAGTTTCGGCAGGCCGCTGACGCGGGTGATTCGCAGCTTTGTTTTCGAACAGATGCATCATCGGCTGGTGGCGCGGGCGTTGTACTTCTACGTCGCGGTGTTGATCTTGTATTCCCTGCTGCCGTTCGATTTCGTGATGACGGGCGAGGACCTTCGTCGCAAGCTTGTAGCTGGTCGCGTCGTGCCCATACCGTTCAGTCGGCCGTACGGCGGCGCTTTGGTAATGGCGGGTCACCTCCTGCGTGATCTGGTGCTGTTTGCGCCGGTGGGCATCGCCGCCCGATTGGGTTGGGACGGGCTTATCCGGCGATCGGCGCGGCAGGGCACGATGGTGGCCGTACTGATCGCCGCGGGTACCGAACTGGCGGCGCTGTTCGTGTTCACCAATTACACCGACGTCACCGACGTGATCGTGCGCGGCATCGCCGGCGGGCTGGGCGCCGTGCTCACGACCCGAGTTGTCGGGCCCAATGCCATGCGTGTATGGGGATTTTTGCTGCCCCGGGCAACGCGAGTAATCTGCGCGGCCGCCCTGCTGCTTGCCTATACGTGTTTCGTCGCGGCGATCCTCTGGCATCCGTACCACTTCGGCGGCACGGCCGCAGACATCAGCGTGGCGTTGAGCCGATTCATCGATTACCCGTTCAGATACTACTACTACACGGGTGAATGGACGGTGATGACAATCATCACCCACCTTGTGCTGCTGTTCGTGCCGGTCGGCGTGATACTGCGCTGGGCGGCGGGCGCCGTGCCGCGGCGAGGCAGTTGGATCACCGCGATGCTCGCGGTGGTGCCGCTGGCCCTGTGCATCGAGTTCGGCCAGGTCTTTGCGCGACGCGAAAAGGTGTACCTGTCACCGGCCCAAGTCGCGAACACGCCATCGCACGGCCCGTATCAGGCGATCGACGTGACCGATCCGAACCTGAGCAAAGGCATGGAGGTCGAGCGTGGTCCGCGGCCTGACATCACCGATTTCGGCGCGTACCTGCTGGGTGCGGGACTCGGCTGGGTCGCGGCGGGTTTGCTTCTGCCGCGTCGCTGGCCGGAGATCTGCGCCGTGTGCGACCACGACCTGCGCGGCACGCTCGCGGCCGGTCGCACCAGTTGCCCGGAATGCGGCGCCGCGATCACCGCAGTTGAAACGCCAGCAGCGTGACATCGCCGCGAGTCATCCCACGCCTAGGTGTTGCCTCAACGCACTGCGCATCGCGGATTTGGCTTTACTTCATACAATGAAGCGGACCGCGGCCCTGCCAATGTCGCCTCCGGGCGATATTAACACCCCGTGCCACCGGATGTCACCACGA
>CAUYYV010000313.1:0-3966 GCA_963577075.1 Phycisphaerae bacterium | reverse complement strand
CATCGTACTCGTCACCGGCACCTTGGCCGAGCCCTCCGTACGCATGATGGCGCGGCAACTGGGCGACCGGTTTGCCGTCCACGCCGAGGTGATTGTACTCAACATCCAGGTCGCTGCGTTAATGACGGGCGAGTGGATCGCACGGAAACTGAAATTGCCCAACGGCATCAGCGTAGATCGGGTCATTGTGCCCGGTTATTGCCGCGGCGATTTACAGCCGGTGGAGGACAAGTTAGGACTGCCCGTCGAGAAGGGGCCAACCGACCTGCACGATCTGCCCACCATGTTTGTCGAAGACTCGGCGCCGACCGAGCGGATCGGTTACGGCAACCATTCGATCGAGATCATCGCCGAGATCAATCACGCGCCTGAACTGTCGCTTGACACGCTGATCGCCCAAGCCGAATCGCTTGCTAGCGACGGTGCCGACGTGATCGACATCGGGTGTGACCCGCAATCGGACCGGCCGGCATGGCGTGGCGTCGGCGATGCCGTGCGTGCCATTCGTGATCGCGGGCTACGCGTCTCGATCGACAGCTTCCACAGCAAAGAGATCGCCGAGGCCTGCGTCGCGGGCGCGGAATTGGTGCTTTCGGTCAACTCCCACAACTGCGACGCCGCGGGCGATTGGGGCGTGCAAGTCGTCGTCGTCCCCGATGACCCGCACGACCTGGCGACACTCGAGCCGGCAATCAAATCGCTGCAGCGGCAGGACGTACATTACCGGATTGACCCGGTCATTGAACCGATCGGGTACGGATTTGCCGCCTCGCTGGGTCGGTATCTCGAGACCCGGCAGCGCTTCGGGCAGACACCCACGATGATGGGCATCGGCAATATGACGGAGATGACCGGCGTTGATTCGGCGGGCGTCAACATGCTGCTGATAGGGTTCTGCCAGGAACTGGACATCACCAGCGTGCTGACCACGCAGGTGATCAACTGGTGTCGCTCGGCCGTGCGCGAGATTGACGCGGCGCGGAAAATGATGCACTACGCAGTGACCCGCCACACCGCACCGAAGCACGTTGATGAACGGCTGGTCATGCTTCGCGACACGAGGTTGCCGCCCGTCGACGGCGACGCACTCGATGAGTTGGCCTCGCGGTTGACCGACACCAACATCCGCATCTTCACCGACGCCGGCATGGGCACGATCCACGCGATGAACAAGCTGGTTCACGCGCGAGGTGATGATCCATATGCGATCTTTGACCAACTCGGCATCGATGACCCGTCGCACGCGTTCTACCTCGGATACGAGATGGCCAAGGCCGTCACCGCCGTCACTCTCGGCAAACACTACCGCCAGGACGAGCCGCTCAACTGGGGCATGCTGACGCGCCCGGAGGTCAGCCACCATGAGCGGCGCAGGAACAGGATCGGAAAGTGATGTGAGTGATCCGGGTTGACTGTTAGGCACAAGGATCAAGACATGTCAAATCAGCTGATTGAAGCGGCGAGAACCCGTGCACGCGAATTGCTCGATCAACCAGGCGCCGCGCGCGAACCCGGTGAGATTGACGAAGTGCAGTGGTACAACCGCGTGGTGTCTGTCATCACGACGACCAACTTGCGTATCGACTTGTGGGATTGACGGGCCCGGCTGACGGCGATTCATCAGCCATTCGATACATGTAATACTTGCACGATGAGTTCAACCCTGCCACACAATTGCTGGATTCTCGAGGGCTTGATGACGACGGTTTCGCCATTGCCGGCCGATGTGCCGATGCATCAGCGGGTCAATGTGGCGCCCATGGGGCCGATTGTGGACGCCTCGATGACACAGTTGCTGCTGCGTCCGTTTACCAGTTCGACGACGTACCAGAACCTCAAAGCAACAGGCGAGGGGGTATTCCACGTGACCGATGACGCTTTGCTGATCGCGCAAGCAGCGATCGGCAGTATCGAGCCCATGGCCGACGCCCCCATGCGCCCGGCCGATCACGTCCAAGGGTTGGTTTTGACCGGTGCGTGCCGCTATTATGAGGTGAAGGTCGTCGAACTGGACGATCGCGAGGCGCGAACCCGGATCCGCGCCCGTGTTGTCAGTAGCGGACGGCTGCGCGATTTTTTCGGGTTCAACAGGGCGCGGCACGCCGTGCTGGAAGCGGCCATTGCGGCGACCCGGGTTCACCTGACCGGTCCCGGGTCGGTCCTGGTCGAGTTTGAAAGGTTGCAGGTGGTCGTCGACAAGACCGGCAGCGACGTGGAGCAGGACGCGATGCGACAGTTGTGGGCATACGTGCGCCAGTCAAAATGTGCGGGGAGCGGCCAATGATCGAGGTGCGCGCCCCATCACGGCTGCACTTTGGACTGCTGGCCCTCGGCGGCGGCTACCGCCAGTTCGGCGGTGTCGGGCTGATGGTGCAGAAGCCGGACACGGTTGTGTGCATCGAGGAGGCGAACGAGTTTACCGCCACCGGTCCGTCGGCCGACCGGGCCGTGCGGTTCGCTCGGACGTTCGTCGAACGCTGCCGGGAGCGGGGCATCACCGAGGCGCCACTGGGCGGTGCCATTCGGATAGTGCGGGCCCCTCGAACCCACGCCGGGCTGGGCAGCGGCACGCAACTGGGCATGGCCGTCGCCCGCGCTTTGGCGTTGATGATCGATCGTGACGACTGGGACGCGGCACAACTGTCGACCATGGTCGGCCGCGGCGAGCGCAGCGCGATCGGAGCCTACGGATTTTTCACCGGCGGGCTGATCGTCGAGGCAGGCAAGATCGACGAAGCACGGCTGTCACCGCTGGTCGTGCAACAACCGTTCTGCGATGACTGGCGGATCGTGCTGATCTGTCCGCGTCACCTCGAAGGATTGGCCGGTGAATCGGAGCGACGGGCGTTCGCGGCGATGGCGACCATCAGCGACGAGGCGACGGCGCGGATGTGTCGGCTCGTGCTGATGGGGCTGGTACCGGCCATGCTCGAGGCCGACCTGCCGACATTCGGCGAGGCCTTGTACGACTTGCAGCAGATCGCCGGCGGCTGCTTTCGGCAGGCCCAGGGCGGCGTCTATGCCGACCCATTGCTGGCTGATATTGTCAAATTCTTGCGTGACCGGGGCGTGCCGGGCGTCGGCCAGAGTTCGTGGGGCCCGGCTCTTTATGCGTTCACCGCCAACCAGCGACACGCCCTGGAACTGGCGGATCAGGTACGAGATGCCTTTGACCTGACAAGCGAAGAGATTATCGTTACGGAGGCGGATAACCACGGCGCGGTGACACGTAATCTGCATGGCTCGGCACAAAGTGTCCGGTAGTATTTTTCACGGAATGATCGGAAACTCACTGCAGTAGAGCGGCTTCTTATTTGCAGCGCGTAGACTGCTGACGCCGATCCGTAGGTGGGGCAGACGCAATAATCATCTACCACCAGGTTGGTGAACCAACCCATGTGCGTGGAACGAAGCCAGAGGCATGACACAGTCAACACCTGATATCACTGCGCTGTGCGAGGATACATCGGTCCAGCGGCTGCGTATCCTGCTTCGCCCTTACGTTGGCAGGTTTTTCGTTGTCTTCCTTACACTTCTGGTACTGGCCGGCGTGAACATGGCCGTACCCCTGTGCATCAAGCTGCTGATTGACGACATCTTTCCCAATACTAACTGGCAACTTCTGTGGTTCACATTGGTGGGCCTGTTGTTGTGTTACTTGGCGCGCAACATCTTGTATTTCTACAGCAAGACGGCGGCCGTGCAGATCGGCGAAAACATCTGCTTCAGCCTGCGCAACCGGCTGTTTGACCGCATGCAGCACATGACGCTGCGGTATTACCGCCAAACGCGCCCGGGCCAGATGTCGGGGCGGGTCATGGACGACAGCTTCCTGATCCAATCATTCATTCAGGACGAGTTACCGAAGCTGATGCTGGCCTCGTGCATGTTTCTGGGGCTCGTGGCCGTGCTTTACGCCGTCAACTGGCAGTTGGCACTGGCGGCAACGATCGTGCTGCCGCTGCA
>CAUYYV010000312.1:0-3993 GCA_963577075.1 Phycisphaerae bacterium | reverse complement strand
ATCCACCGTTGAGCCGCAGCAACCGGCAGATGAAACGACACAGGAAACCGGCGAGAAGCCGGACGCCGGTACCGACCCATCCCCGGTCTCGCCACCTTCGACGTCGGATGAATAACACCCTACATGGGCTCGAACCGGCAGCCATCCACGAACATCTCGAAGAAATCAGGCGAGGTCTCCAGTTCGACGTGTTCGATGGTGGCGATGAGTTGTTCGATCGCCCGACGTTTTCGTCGTGACAGCAGCATTTCACGGGCGCCTTGCAACGCTGCGTTGCCGATCTTGACAACTCTGTCGATGGGTACGGGTGCCATGAAACCGATCTCAATGGCCGCCGCCGGATCGACGTAATTGGCAAATCCGCCGGCAAGGTAGAGCTTGCTGATCCGGTCCGGCGTGATGCCGAACGTTCGCATGAGAATCATTTGCCCGCAATAGTTGGCGGCCTTTGCCTGGGCGAGATGGCTGGCGTCCTCGCGTGAAAATGTGATGCCACGCTCGGGTAGAATGGTGAATTGGCTCGCTTTCTCGGCGAATACGCCCATCGGCGTCATCAAGTCCGCGCGGCGCAATTCGGCCAGCAGATCGATCAGCCCGGACCCGCAAAATCCCTGGGCCTCGACCCCGCCGATCGTTTTGCACTCGAACTTGCCGTCGGCGTACTTAACAGATTCGATCGCCCCGTCGCAGCCGGTCATTCCAAATGTGATCAGGCCACCCTCGAATGCGGGTCCGGCCGGGCATGACGCCGCGATGAGTCGGTCCTTGTGGCCAATGATCACTTCCGTGTTCGTGCCGACGTCCACGACCATCACGACGTCGCTCTGTGATGCCATGTCCATGGCGACGAGATTTGCGGCTGCGTCGGCGCCCACGTGGCTGGCGATCAATGGTCCGCCCGTCAGTTTCGCATTTCTATTGGTGTAAAGGCGGTACTTGCGGGCGGACTCGGTTAACGTCGTGGTGGATCGTTTGCCGGCACGAAACTCATGCTCGATGGTTGACTTGTACGGCTTCTGGCCGATCGGCTGGACGTCGAGGCCGAAAAACAGATCACGCATCGCGGCGTTACCGACGATCAGGATCTCGTAGATTTCGTGGCGACTGACGTTCAGCCGCTTGCACATGTCACGAATCTCGGCATTGAGCGTGTTGATGATCGCTTGGTGTAATTCTCCGTGAAATGGGCCGGCGTCGTAGCTGACCCGGTGCAAAATATCACTGCCACCGAACCGTTGTGGGTTCTCGAACATGGTCACGAAGCGGGATTCGCCGGTTTCCAGGTCGACCATATCCGTGACGACCGTGGTCGTCCCGACGTCGATGGCAAGGCCGTAGATGTGACCGCGGTATTGATCGATCTGTTCGTCGCCGTAGTAGACATGGTCGCCATGGCGGGTGACGGCGGGATCGAGTTCGCCATCGCCGCACGATCGGGCCGTAAGGATTTGGGGCGAGCGGCGCAGCAGGGAAAACTCAATGTCCGCTCCCGTATGCTCGACCACTGCCTGGCACGCCAGGCGATAACGATCGTCGAGGAATCCCTCCGGCTCTGTTGGCGCCGAAAGGGACGCTTCACCGCCGCGGATTTCCACGATGCACTCGTGGCAATGCCCCATGCGCCCGCAGGATGTAGGCACGCGAACGCCCAGCATGTCGGCGTGATCAAACAGCGTTTTTTCGGTGGTGGCCGGGCATTGCGCGTCGCCGCATCGGACGGTTGCCGATGATTCTCGTTCGCATGGCATTGTGTTTTTCTGCTTCGACACCTTCAATGTTTTCTGCAACTTCGCGAACCCTTCAGGATCACTTTCCCACGCGGTTCGATAATCCAACTTGCCGTCGTGCGTACAGATGAGCGGATCGCCCTTGACCGGCGGCTTGCGTTGGTTGCGGCATCCGAACTTGGCAGTGCACTGATCTTTTACGTTGCGGTACGGGCAGCGAGTCAGGCTCTGCACGTCGGCATGCTTGGCGATTCCACCGAGCATCTCAGTGATCCGGGCGAGGCGCTTTTCGTATTCCGATCTGTCAACGTGCTTCTTTGATTTCATGGATCAGGCGTTTGGCCACTTCCACACATTCGACGGCGTTGTCGCCGTATGCATCGGCGTCCATATCATCGGCGAAAGCGGGCGTTACCGGCGCGCCGCCGACCATAAACTTCGTGTCATCGCGTAGATCGGCGTCAATAAATGCTTCGATCGTTCTGCCCATGTTAGGCATGGTCGTCGTCAACAACGCGGACATGCCCACAATTTTCGCCTCGTGCTCTTCGACCGCAGCGATGAACTCGTCGGGTGAGGTGTCAACGCCCAGGTCGACGACGGCAAATCCCGAGCCGCGCAGCATCATGATGCACAGGTTTTTGCCGATGTCGTGCATATCACCCTTGACCGTACCCATCACGATTTTTCCGAGCGGTTCGATGCCGGATTCCGAGAGGATCGGTTCGATGTACGCCATGCCCGCTTTCATGGCACGGGCGCAGGCGAGCACCTCGGGGACGAAGATAAAGTTCTCGCGGAACTTGATACCAACGATCGCCATGCCGGCGATCAACGCATCGTCCATGATCTCCAGGGCGCCAATGTTCTGCTCAAGGGCGGCCTTGGTCAACCGGTCCACCTCCAGGTGCTTCCCATCGATGATCCCCGCTGCAATGTCCTGCATGCCCGGCCGGGCTTTGGCGTACAACGCGATAATCTCGGCGCGTTCGTCACCGTTTTCGAGGTACTCCTCGATCTCCTTCCTGATGAACTCGTTCTGAATATCGCTGATATCTGCCATGTAATTACAACTTGTTTTTACCGAGGGACAGGCACACGCTCTCGCCGACCGGGCGTTTGCTTGCGTTCCTATCCGCGTATCATCCTTGCAAACGCACGGATGTGGTCGGGGCCCGTACCGCAGCAGCCGCCGACGATATTGGCGCCAACCTCCACCAGTTTAGGCATAAATGACGCCATGTGATCGGGTGTATCAGGATACACGATCTGACCTTTTTCGATCTTCGGGATGCCCGCGTTGACATGTGTGAGGATCGGCTTGTCCGTCGCGTCGCGCATGGCGGCTATGATATCGATCATCTGCTCGATGGCGATGCCGCAATTCGATCCGACGATGTCGGCGCCCGCTTCGTCGAGCTGCCGGGCGGCATCACCTGGCTTGATCCCCATCATCGTGAAATACCCTCGCTTGCCCTTGTCAAACGTCATCGTGGCGATGACTGGTATATCAGTGATCTGCTTGGCGGCACGGATGGCGAGAACAGTTTCGCCGATGTCGCTCATCGTCTCGATGCAAAACGCATCGACGCCCCCCGCTGCCAGGCCGCGTACCTGCTCAACGAATACATCGTGCATTTCCTGTTCGGTCGCCTCGCCGTTGGGCGCGAGAAACTCGCCCGTCGGGCCGATTGACCCGAGCACGAACTTACCGTTCGGCGCCGCGGCGCGGGCCTGCTCGGCGGCGAGGCGATTGTACAGTTCCACCCGGTCGCCGTAACCGTATTTCTTGAGCATGTACCGGCTGCCACCAAACGAATTGGTCTCGACCATGTCGCAACTGGTGGCGAAATAGTCGGCTGCCATCTGGCGCACCAATTCAGGTTGCTCCGCGTTTAGATGCTCCGGGCAGCCGCCCGGCTCGAGACCGTGATACTGAAGATAGGTGCCCGTCGCGCCGTCGGAGAGCAAGGTGTCGCCAGTGGCAATACGTTCCAGCAGCTTGCTCATGCCTTTGTCCCCGGATCAACTGCGTGCTCTTTGTGCCAGTTGCGCACCGTCCTCGGGATCTCCTTGAGATTTTCGATAGGCGTCTGCAAGGGAATCGCGCACTCCGGGCCGACCAGCGGCACGTGCGCGTCCAGGTTCTTGCGCACTTCGGCCGACACGGTTTCGGGATCCCTGGCGTAGAGCGTCTCGGGATTGTTGATGTTGCCCACGAGGCAGATCCGGTCTTTGCAGATGTGCATCGATTCATCCGGTTCGT
>CAUYYV010000311.1:0-4039 GCA_963577075.1 Phycisphaerae bacterium | reverse complement strand
CCATTGTGCCAATTGATCGGGTGGGGGCGGGTTCTCATCGAGTGACCCAGGCTGTTGTTGCACGACCAGATCATCATCCCGCTCCGCCTCGTTGAAGCGTTTTTTCAGGGCGGAGGCGATGGCCTGAGCCCCCTGCGGTGGGGCGGTGACATCTCGTTCGTACAGCACGAGTTGCAGGGGCCGCGGTTCGATGGCGGCCACCTCGTCATCAATGTCGCCGGTCAACTGCATGTCCGGTCTATATATCCATGGATTGTTGACGATTTTTTGCTCAATGGCGGCCTTGATCGTGGTCAAGCCCCCAACGCAGACGGCCGCGGCGAGTCGCGGTTGGTGCACTGCGGCGAGCAGCGCGATCAACCCGCCGGCGCCGTAGCCAATGACGCTGACACGATGCTTGTCCACGTCGTTGCGGGCCGTCAGGTAATCGATCACGCAATCGATTTCATAAAGAGTACGGGCCATCATCGTGGTGCCCGTCTCGAAGAAACTCATCATCGGACTCATCCATTGGATGTCCGTGCCCCTTGGCCAGCGGCGCAGCAGTTTCAAGTTGCGCCGATCGCCGTGTCCGATCAACTCGACGGAGGCCACGACATGGTCCTTTGCGGCCAACGCGGGCGCGATGGCAAATCGCTTATCACCGGCCAGGCCCGTTGGCTCGTCGCAACCGATTATAAATGGCGGCACACTTCGGTGCAGGACGATCGTCGCCGGTCGCTTGCCGGTGTCGCCACCGGACTCGCTCGACATCGCGATGGAAAGGTCCAGCCAGGGCGTTTCGAGCACGAGCGATCGCATCTGCCGCATATAGTCGCTGGGCTCATCGTAGGGTTCGAGCACTTCCCGCCGGTTGGGATTCACCGGTGTGTCATCCACGATGATGCGCACCTGCTCGATATCGAGTTGCTTCGTCTCGATCCGGCGGACCACGATAGGATCTTGGTCCATTGGCTGTGTGCGGTAAGGTCCGGCGCAGCGTGGCGCCTGGTAATGCGTCGCGTCGATCGGGTTGGCTTGCATGTACCAAACCTCCGCGTGATCGATCGGCTGCTGCTTGAGATGGCGATCGAGCCAGTCGTAGTAGTACTGGCGAAGATCGGGCGTAAACAGGTGCGTGCCGGAAAACAGGTGCAGGTGCAGCCTGTCGGGGCATTCCAACTGCTCGTACGCCTGCTTGCCGCGGAAATAGGTGTTGTAGACGCCGTCGGTGGGAAACAGGTAATCCTCGCTGCCGCTTCCGATCAGGGCGGCGCGGGGTGCTATGGCGGCAATGCCGGCGGCCTTGTCTCCGACTTCCAGCCAGTGCGGCATCAGCGTCATGCCACCGCCAGCCGCTGCACCACGGACGTGCGAACCTACCGATGCGATGCCGCTTGAGATTACCATGGCAGTCACACGCGCGTCGGCCAGCCCGAGTGTAAACGTCTGCGCCCCGCCGCCCGACGTGCCGATCGCGCCGATGCGCGCCGGGTCCACGTCGTCGCGGGCCTGCAATGCGTCAACTGCTCGCATCGAGTCGAATGCCAGCTTGGCCATGTACGACGATCCCAACGCCAGGCGTGCGGTCGCTTCAAACGTCTCCTGTGACGGGTCGCCCGAGTTTTCGAGCGTTGACCAGCGCCGATCCTCCATGGTGCACTGATCGGGCGCGATGACGACGTAGCCGCGCTTGACCAGCTCGAAGCCCCAACCGTGGATGCCGCGGCGCAACTCGGGACCGGTGGTGTCGAATATCTCGCCCTTGCCGCAGAACCGGTTGCCGCCGTGCTGGTGCAGCGCGACGACGCCGGGCAGAGCCCGGTCGATCGTGATCGGCCGTCCGACGTATGACTCGACCCATTGATCAGCCTCGATCTGGTAGCGGACCTTTTCGATGATTACGCCCGATTTTTGCGTGCTCTCGATAAGTTCCAACTGCAGGTCGCAACGCTTGGGCATGGCGCCCAAGAGGCGCCATATCTCGTGACGCACCAGGTCGAGTCGAAACAGTATTTCCGGAGAAATAGCACTCATTCAGTCTCTCCATTTTCCTTGCGTTGTTTGTACAACGTGGTCAGCAGGCGCTCGGCCGCGCGCTCGCCGTCGCGTACGCACTCGGGTATGCCTACGCCTTCGAACCCGCAGCCGGCTACCTCCAACCCGGTTTTGCGTGCCAATGACTGGCGGATACTGCTGGTCCTGCGCAGGTGTCCGACGACGTACTGGGCCATCGCCCTGGGGTAACGGTTGATCGTCTCGAACCGGGGCTTGCCGTAGATTCCCAGCATCGTCTCCAGGTCCCATCGCGCCTTGGCGCGCAGGGCATCGTCGTTACGCTTGATGATGTCCTCGTCCAACGCGCCACCGAGAAAAGCGCGTAGCAGCACGAAATCCTGCGGCGCTCGACCGGTGTACTTGACATTGCTGAACGTGCAGGCGAACACGCTGCGCCGCTCGCTGTGCGGTACGACAAATCCGAAGGCGTCGAGCGGATGCTGGACCTGCTCGCGATGAAACGCGAAATGCACGATGGCCACGGAGGCATGGGGCACTGCCTGGAGCAATTCGCCCAACTCGTAGTCCGACCGCTTGAGCATATCCGCGGCGCGATAGGTCGGGCATGCAATCAGGACGCCGTCGCCGTGAGTCGTCTTGCCGTTTTTCAGTTCCACGTCCCAATCACCGTTGTTCTTGCCGCCCGATTTGGCGCGTGCAACGCGTGACACCGGCGCGCCGAGTTGAATCCTCTGCGGCCCGATCTTCGCTTCCAAAGCGTTGACGAGCGTCTGCATGCCATCCTTGAAGGTGGAGAAAAGGCTGTACCTCGCACCGCTGTCATCATTGGATGATTTTTTCGTTTCCCGCCGTAACGCCTTGATCAGGCTTCCGTGCTTGCTTTCCATATCGACAAACCGCGACAGTGCGGCAGGCATGGAAAGTACTTCCGGATCCGCGCTGTAGACTTCTCCGACCAGCGGTTGAACGAGCCGGTCAAGCATCTCGTGTCCGAATCGGCGGGTCACGAACGACGCCAGTGATTCGTCGCCACCGCCCTTGCGTTGTGCAATATAAGGCTCCATGGCGATCCGCAACTTGCCTCTCCAACTGAACAACGGCGACGATAGCAAGGTCGGCAACTTCGTGGGAGCAAGCATCTGAAATCCGGCGGGCGCGGGGATGAGTCGCCGCCCCCGCGCCACCAGTACTCGCCGGTTCGTCGGGTTGGTTTTCTGTATTTCCTCGAGCAGGTCCAGGCGTTTGCACAGGCTGATCGCCCATGGTTTTTCCGTCAGGAAGCTGTCGGGTCCGGCCTCGATCAGAAAGTCCTTGTGTTGGATCGTGCGGATGACGCCGCCCACGCGGGAATCGGCTTCGAGCAACACCAACTCGAGCGGAATCGAGTGCTCCTCGCTCAACTCGATCAGTCGGTGAGCAGCGCTGAGCCCGGTGATCCCGCCGCCCACGACGATGATGCGAATTGGTTTGGCCGGTTTATTCATCAGCGGTTGGTCATCTTGATGGGCTCGTGGGGTCGGGTCAGGCCCGCACCGCCTAGGCCGGCCGTGGTGGTCCCGGGCAGCAGTCGGCCGGACAGGTGTCATCGCTCGGCCCGAGCGTGCCCAACGCCGGCGTCCCGCCGTGGCCGGACACTCGCTGCTCAATCAGCTCGCGGATCATAGCCACGAAACCCGGGTGCGTGCCGACCGTATCCGCCCTCACCATGTTTATACCACGACGATCACAGACCTGCTTTGCCTGTCGGTCCAGATCAAACGCCACTTCCATGTGATCGCTTAAGAACCCTATCGGTACGATCACCACGCCCGCGGACTCGGTGATGGTCTCGAGATGGTCGCAGATGTCCGGCTCAAGCCATGGCTGTTGAGGCGGGCCGCTTCGGCTCTGGTACGCCAATTGCCAATCTGCCCGGCCGACCGCTTCGCCGACCAGTTGGCACGCCTCGCACAACTGTGCCTGATACGGACTGGTCTGCGCCATGGCCAGCGGGATGCTGTGTGCGGTGAAAATCAGCTTCGCCCGGTCGTGCGGCGGGGGC
>CAUYYV010000310.1:0-4070 GCA_963577075.1 Phycisphaerae bacterium | reverse complement strand
CTGGGCGGCGGCGGCGGCGTCCACTTCCTCCCACACAAAATCATCGCACCGACCGCGAAACATGACGATCACCTGCTCGATCTTCGCCGACCGGCGCAGTTTTTCTGATCCGAACAGGTCGGCAGGATGCGTCCATCGCACCACGCGCTTGCGGCGAACCGCCGACGCAAGCCACCATTGCATCCGCCCGGCGGCGGACAGCGACGAGCACAATCGGTTGCGCAGCAGGGCATCGTGGGCGGCGTGATAGTGATAGATGTGCATGGGCATCGGGTGCAGGTGAGCAACCCCGGTCGAATCGACGATCGCATGGTCATCGGCGAGGAAGCAGGCGCCGCCGTGCAGAACGGCCCGGCTGACCACGCTTGATTTGCCCGCCCCGCCCCATGCCGGCAGCATGACGCCGCGATCGTCCACACACAAAGCGCTGGCGTGCAGCAGGGAACCGCCGCCGCGGAGCAGAGCGCACTGCGCCGCTAGCGGCAGGATCGTATAGGCAAATTCCTTGAGCAGGTGTACGTCGAGGCCGCAACCGTGCGACATCCATGTCTTGTACGTCTCTTCCGGGTTGGTGAGGCTGCGCAGCCAGAGCGGTCGGCGATCACGCTGGCGCAGCTCGAAAATCATCGGGTCGCCACCACGCGCGCAAATCTCGAAGCGGCGCTCCCGCCAGGTCATCCGGTCTTCCGCAACGCGCACATGCTCGTCGCCGACACTCATCTGTGGCTCGTCATCGAGCGGGTCATCCGTCAACCGAAAAACGAGGCGCGGCGGCGCATCGACTTGCAGCGCGGCGAACGTACCCTGCGCCCAGCGGACTACCAGATGGTCGCCTTCGATTCGCAGAGGCAGAGGCCCGAGTTGAAACGTGATCGATTCACTCATGCGATCGGGCCGATCATAACACGAGAGCCGGCGGCATGCGGTGGGTTTTGGCGCCGTCGATCAACCGCGTGACCCGCTGATGATTGGCCCTGTGGCCCGATCGTCCGGATGAGGATCAGGGCCCGATGAATAGCCGATTGCATGGTTGGTACGCCCGGCTAACAGTCGGAACACCCACAACTGCCGCGCCGTCAACTGCTGTTTCCAGCGTTGGTCGTCAAAGCTGGCCAGGTTCGTCTGCGCGTAGTACTGCAGGTTCTCGCTTTGGCCGGTAGGGCTGGTCGAGGGAGCCGGGGGCGCCTCGGCCGATGGATCGTGCTTTTTCAGCATGGCGAACAATGTCCCCCGGTTGCCGCCGAAAAAATGGTGCTCGTGCTCCCAGTAGCGCAACATGGCATGGTCGCAGTCGATGCCGATAAACGAGCATAGCTTTTCGAGTTGCTCGAGCGGGTGGGCGACCATGGCCTCGTAATGGAGCCTGCAATTCGGTTGGCGACGTAACCGCTGCATCAACCGGCGGTCACGCTTCACTTCGTGGACCCACCTGCGTGCGGCATGCCACATGTCCGGTTGACGCCGTTTACGCAAGTAGCTTGCCGTTACCGCACGGCCGTCACGCGCAAGATGAACAAATCGTGATTGAATCCTGTCGTGCATCTGTGCCGGCAGAAACTTGCGGCTATTGTTGACGATGAAGATGCTTTTGCCGGTCAACCGCTGCAACTGTAAAAACGGGTTTTCCTCCGTGTGCGGATCGAACTTCGACAGAACCGGGCATTCGCAGCCATGGACCGTACAATCGTTCAAGCCGGGACGAATGGCCATCTTCAGTTCGCCTACGCTGAAAGCGTCGGGGTGTGAGCCCAGTAGTAGATTGACCCAGGTGCTGCCTGAGTTTGCCGTCGAAATGATGTGAACCACTTGCAGGTTCATCGCGCCGATCAGGCCCACGCCGCGTTTTCGCCGCGAGGCACAGTGTCCTTATCGCAAGGAACAAGATGCCAGGTCGAGCGTGAGAAGTGGCCGAATGGCCAAGCAATTTCATCAAGAAGCCGTGTCAATCTGTTCGGGTCCTTGGGCCGCTCGATCACTGGGTCACTTTTCACATAAACTCGATGAATCCGTTGGATCGGGATCATCGAAACGTCAACATATTATCATCATTGCGATGGCCGTGCCGCGTTGTCCCGCATCCACTGTGCCGCGTTAATCCCATTGGCGTGGTATGATCAATCCCGTTTGATGGTCTCGTGAGTGGATCGAAGGATCAGGGATTGATAGGTAGCCTGTCGGCACCGCTGACAACAACCTGGAACGAGCAGCAAGTCAGGAATCTGATTGCGGACGAGAACCTGATCTATCAGCGGATCGAGTTGCCCTACGGCCTGGCGACGAGGGGCAAGGATCGCTCGGGCACGTGCCGGCGGATTTTCCCTGACGATATGGCGGGCAAAAGCGTGCTCGACGTAGGCGCGCACTCGGGCTATTTCTGCTTCGAGGCGGTCAAGCGGGGTGCCACGCGCGTCGTAGGTGTCGAGATGGAGCCGAAGCACATTCGCGCTGCCCGGCGCGTCGCCGAGTGCCTGAACATGCCCGTCGAGTTTTACCAACTCGACATCGAGCACCAGGTGCCGCAGGTTCCCGCCGGCGGGTTCGATTACGTGATATGCCTAAACGTGCTGCACCATTTCACTGATCCGATCGCCGTCCTGCGGAAGTTGGCCGACCTGACACGGGATCGGTTGATCCTTGAGTTCGTCGGTTTCGGCCGCCATGATCGTAAGAAGCTGAACCTGTCGTGGCTTTCGAGCCTGTGGTTACGCCGGATGCCGCTGCTTTATGCCGGTCCGACCGGAACCAATGGACGGTATTACAGCCCGAAATTCGTCCTCACGCACCGGGCATTGCAAAACATCCTGACCTGTCATCGCAACACGTTCACCCACGTCGAACACCTGCGCTCGGATTTTAAGGATCGCTGTCTCGCCGTGGCGCACAAGCGGCGGGTTGAACGGCTGATCGTCGTCGCCGGCCTGCCGGGGGTGGGCAAGTCGACGCTGATCCGGCATCTTCGCAGTGATGCGGGGCGCGAGCTTGCCCAGCCTTTGGACCTTGATCGGATACGCGACTGGCCCCACAGCGAGGCGCACCGTCTGGCCGAAAAGATTCGCCAGGCCCGGCTCGACCTGCTCGTGCTGCACTACAGCATCCTCAGCCCGTACCATCACGGGTCCAACGAATACGAGAAGGACGAGTTTCTGGACGTGCTTCATTTGGCCGGTCGTATTACGTTCGTCACTTTGTGGGCTGAGCCGGACGTGCTGCGAACCCAGTTTGAGCAGGCCAAGATCCTCGCTTGCACGCGCAAGGGTCGATTCACCGGGCGGGCCCGCAACAAGCGGTTGCTCGAGCAGTTCGAAAATCCACAAATCATCGTCGATTACTATCGCCGGTGGTTCGAGTTCACCATGCCACGCGGTGAAAACCACGCCGTGGTTCGCGATGGCGAGGGTTACCGGCTCATGTCGATCGACCAGTGGCAACAGATGATCGATCAGCAGGGATATGCCGTGCCGTCTTCACCGCAAGGTCCGGATACGACCGGAGCGCAACCCGGCGTGGAATCGATCTGATCCACCGCCTGTTAACCGTGGCGCATTGCCCCGTTGTTATTCTTCGAGCGCCAAGTGCAGCGGCGGCGGGGCACGGTCGATGCGCTCGTGACGCAGTTGTTTGGCCATGTGCGTTTCGATGCTTCTGTTTAATTTCATGAGTACGGATGCCCAACCGTTGCGCGGCTCAGGCAGGTACCGGCACATCGACGCAAACATCGTCTCGAACCACGGTTCGTGGCCCTGCGTGGCGACCCACCAACTGACCATCGCGGCGGCAACGGTATCGCAGGTGGCGCAACCGTCATTCGCCCGGGCGTGGTAGGCCGCTTCGAGATCCGTCCAGATCGGTTGCAACGGTTGTTCACGCTCCCTGACCAACACGTTGCCCAGCCCGAAATCACGGTCGGCCATCCCGGCGCGCCGCACGCGGCCGGCGAGCGCGGCGTATGCGTCTTGTGCGGTGTGGATTCGCGATTCGTCCTGTGCTTGCGTCGCGGCGACCACGAATTGACGCAACGGTTGACAATCGTTTACCCAATCGGCCAAAAGCGCCTGTTCGCGTATGAGCAC
>CAUYYV010000309.1:0-4075 GCA_963577075.1 Phycisphaerae bacterium | reverse complement strand
CGGTGGCACGGTGCTGAACCTGGAGCGCGCGTTGCAGGCTTGCCCGGAGACGGACTTCATCGGCCACGCGCCCGGATTCTGGCGGGAGATCAGCGGTGATTCTGATCGCTCGCCGGGCTCGCGGCCGCACGGGCCGGTCACCGAGGGCGGTCGGCTCTACCGACTGTTCGGGCAGTATCCGAACCTGTACGCCGATATCTCCGCGACCTCGGCGCTTATCGCGCTAAACCGCGATCCTCAACACGCGAAAAAGTTCATCGCGCAATTTGCCGATCGCCTGCTGTTCGGGCGCGACCAGTACGGTCCGGATCATCAGCAGTTTCTCGAAACGCTCGATCTGCCCGGCGACGTGGCGGAAAAACTCTTCTTCGCCAATGCAAACAAGCTCGTGCCCGCCAGGGCGTGATGGCATCTGTGAGGCGACCAGTGCCTGAACAACTCCTGCGAATCCTCGTTATTGGCGCCCACCCGGACGACTGCGAGGTCAAATGTGGTGGAACTGCCGCCAAGTGGTCGGCTGCGGGCCATGTCGTCAGGTTCGTCAGTGCGACTGACGGCCAGACGGGCCATCACCAGCAGGCCGGCGCCGTGCTTGCGCAGCGGCGCATGGCCGAGGCGAAATCAGCCGCGGAGGTGATTGGCATTGAAAGCCAGGTGCTGGCTATCCCCAACGGGCAGATTGAGCCGAGCCTTGCGTATCGCGCCGTGTTTATTCGATTGATCCGCGAGTTTATGCCGGACCTGGTGTTGACCCATCGGCCCAACGATTATCACCCGGATCACCGTTACACGTCCCAACTCGTGCAGGACGCGGCCTACACGGTGACGGTGCCCAACAATGTTGCGGCTGTCCCGGCGCTGCGCACCAATCCGGTCATCGCGTACCTGGCCGACGACTTTCGCAAGCCCTGCCCTCTCGAACCGGACGTCATCATCGCGATCGACGACGTGATCGACACGAAGGTCGAGATGATGCACCGCCATGCGAGCCAGATGTACGAGTGGATCCCCTGGCATCAAGGCGTATTGGACCAGGTTCCCGCCGACGAAGACGGACGGCGCAAGTGGCTGTTCGGCCAGCGCACGCCGCCCGATGCGCAGCGGGCCGATCGTTATCGCGACAAGCTGATCGACCGATACGGCGAGCAACGCGGCCGGTCGATCAGGTTTGCCGAGATGTTTGAGATATGCGAGTACGGCGCCCAACCGGATGACGCCATGCTCGCACGTTTGTTTGGCGGCATGTGACCGCCCCCGCTTCCAACCTCCGCCGGCCTGCTGTAGTATTGCAGCGCCAAAGTCATTCAGGGAGACAGATCATGCCGCAAACCACGCTCGAACAGCGCCCTATTGGCAGGACGGACCTGACGACCAGCGTCATCGGGCTCGGGTGCGTCACCTTCGGACGCGAGATTGACGAAGAGCAATCCTTCGGGATTCTCGACTACGCCGTTGAAAATGGCATCACGTTCCTCGACACGGCTGAGGCGTACGGCGGCGGCAACTCGCAGGTGGGACGAAAGGCCACCTATGGTGTCGACGATCAACGCGAGGTGAGCACGGAGATGGCGTCATCGGAAAAAATCATCGGGCGTTGGCTGAAGAAGCGCGGCAACCGGGGTCCGCTCGTCATCTGCTCAAAGGTCTCTAGCGGTGCATCGCCCGACAATATCCGCAAGCAGGTAGATGCCAGCCTCGAGCACCTCGGCGTCGATTGTATCGACGTGTACAAAATTCACTCGCCCGATGATCAGGTTCCGATCGCCGAGTCGCTCGACGCGCTCAATGAGCAGATCAACGCAGGAAAGATCAAGGTGATCGGCGGCAGCAATTACAACGCGGCGCAATTGCGGGAATCACTCGATACCAGCGCTTCAAAAGGCTATGCGCGTTTCGAGATCACCCAGCCTCCTTACAGCCTGGCCGACCGCAGCTTTGAGTCCGAAGAATTGCCCTTGTGTGCCAGGGAGCAGGTCGCGGTTACTTCGTACAGCCCGCTCGCCGCCGGGTTTATGTCGGGCAAATACACGTTCACCGAGGATCGTCACAGTTTCCCGAAGGGTACGCGGTTCGACATCAGTCCGGGTCACGCGGACATTTATTTCAATGATCACAATTTCCGCATGCTCGATCTTCTGCGCGCCAAGGCCGACGAGTTGGGCGTGCCGATGGTCCGCCTGGCAATGGCGTGGGTGATGGCGAACCCGGCTGTTACAGCCGTGCTCGTCGGGGCGCGAAAGTTCGAACATATTGACAACGCGCTGCTTGCGTGTGACATGAAGATTGAACAGGGGCTGCGGGACGAGATGTCGGCGTGGGATTGAGCCGGCCGGCGGGGCTTGGCAATGCCAGAGGTTCTGTTTGATATCGAGGTGCCGCCGCTGTTCTTCGGGCCGCTGGAGCTGCAAGACGGGCGGCTGCTGGCCGGCGACGTCGCCCACCATGCGCTGCACTCGACCGATGGCGGGCGAACGTGGACCGATGTGCACCGGTGGTGGAAAACCAGTCTGCACCGGGCCGGATCGGCCCGGTTACGCCAGCAGCATGATCCGCCTGGCGTCGGGCGCGATCGGCCTGAAGTTCGATGACTGCCTGACGCCGCAGTGCGGTCTCAGCAGCGGGTTCAGTTCCTACTTCACCGAATCGATCGATGAGGGCAATACCTGGTCCGCCCCTGTGCAGATCACCCGGCCGGGCACGCCGGCGAACGCGACGTGGATGATCCAGACGCACACGGGCCGCATCGTGCTGGCAAACGAGTACGCATTTGTTACGCCCTCGACGGCGAGGCACAGCACGATGAACTTGTGCACCGTGTTCTACAGTGACGATGAGGGCAAATCTTGGGGCGAGTCGTCCGAGTCACTTTTTCTTTTCGGGGGCGCCGGGTCGCGAATTCACAGCACCGAGGTGCCTTGCGTCGTGGAGACGGCCAACGGCCGGCTGCTCATGTTCATGCGCACGGAATTACAACGGCTGGCGCAGAGCTACAGCGACGACGATGGCGAGCATTGGAGCGAGGTCGAACTCAACGGTCTCGTCGCCAGTCACTCGGAGGTCTGGCTGGCGCGGCTGCCGAGCACGGACGATCTGCTGTGCGTATGGAATCAGGTAAGTGGTGAAGAAATGGCAAGGGGCTACTACCGTGCGCGATTGTCGTCGGCCATCTCGCACAACGGGGGTGAAAAGTGGGAGAGATTTCGGACAATCATGCAGTCGCCGGGCATGCAGGCAGTGGGTCGTATCGATGACCATGCGCCGCCCGGATTTTTCCGATCCGGCTCGGCTTCGCCGCCTGTCGGCCAGATTCACGAAGATGGATTTAGATCGGTGCGCGCTCCGCGCGTTGTGTTCGTCGGCGACATCGCTTACATGGTCTATCACGATCGTGGGTTCGACCAGCAAGGCGAGCCTACGCACCACACCTGGAAGCTTTGCGCCATGCCCGGTTCATTTTTTTAACAGGTGGGCAGAATTGGCTTCGCCATCGCGCTGTGGGTCACCGCCAGGCCAGGGGTGTGCAGGAAGGCGGTCTCGGGGGCACGATGACCCGCACGGCCGACGTACCCGACTGCCGTTGGATCCCCGGTGACGGCAGCAACTTTTTGGTGTAGTCTGTATCCAAACTATCTGGCGAATTTTGCAGATGAGCGAACGGCTTGGTCAACTGGTGAAACTGTACGAGGCGGATACGAACGATCCGTTTCTGGCTTATGGTATTGCGCTCGAGTACGCGAAGGCCTCGCAATTTGATGACGCGATGGTCTGGCTAGACAAGACGATCGAGATCGATCAGGATTATTGCTACGCCTATTACCAGAAGGCTCGCATCCTCGGCGATCTGGGCGACACCGCCTCGGCGCGCCAGGTACTCGACCGGGGCATGCAGGCTACGCAACGGGCGGGTGACGAGCATGCTCGCAGCGAAATGACGGACCTGCTCGAATTATTGGGGTCGCCGTAGGGTCCGTGTTCAATCGGCGAGGGCGTGCAAGTAGGCTTTGACGGCTTCGCCAAGTCCCATCCAAAGAGCGTCTGCGGTCAGCTCGTGGCCGATCGATACTTCCAGCAACTC
>CAUYYV010000308.1:0-4095 GCA_963577075.1 Phycisphaerae bacterium | reverse complement strand
GTCGTCGAACCACAAAGCGGGCAGGTGCGGCTCAAAGTCGTAGCCCAGCAACGCATTGACGTGCTCGAGAATCCCTGTCGTGCCGGGCCAAACCCGTGCCCGGCCGCGCGGCTTGCCCAGCATGGATGGCTCATCGGTGAACATTGCGACGATCGTCTGGCCGAACTCGTCGGCGAAACACTCGGCGAACTTGTCGTACACGAGCCGGATGAACGTCGCGACGGCATCGGGATTCAGGAGATCGGCCACGGGGTGTTCGTCTTCGGGCGGCTCGGCGCCATCGGGCTGGCGGGGCACGTCGTGGTCTGCGTAGTGCAGCCCGCGCATGTAGCCGTCGTGCCGGCGGTCGATCACCGCCAGGCGCTGCCTGCTTTGCCGCGCGACGACGGCCACGAGATTTTCTCCGACCGCTGGCGCCGGGTCTTCGCCATCGCGTAGTTCGCGCATGGCCAGGCATCGAGATTGATAGTCACTGTTCGCCGCCACGACCTGCCCCGCCGATGAGCCCGACGGATACATCCCCTCGTCATAGAGCATCACCCGCATGTCTCGCCGTTTGGCTTCGGCCACGGTAACCCCCAGAAAATACAGCATGCGTTGCGACATCCAACCGATGTCGCGGGGCAGCCCGACGCGGGGATGAAAGATCACGCCGTACACACCGTGCGCCTCGAAGTCGGCAAGCTGGCGGGCTATCTCCGCTTCATCCAGATCATCGTTGAGAAACCAGAAAGGCAGGATGCCAAACTCGCGCGGCGGATCGCGAAACGTCTCGATGAGCGGCCACCTGGTGTTCATACTGCCTCCTCCCATGGCTCGTTATGGCGCGCAAGCGCTGAAAGCTGCGCGCCGTGAATTGTCGAACAATGCACTTGTCGCCCATGACGATCCTCCATGATCGTCCCTACCATGATCTGACCCGCAGATTAAGGAGTGGTCAGTGCACTAATCGATCTTTGGTACGTCTACCCACTTGCGTTGTTGCCAGCTTTCGGTGCCCAGTTCGGCCAGTTGCACGCCCTTGGCGCCTTCGCGCAGCGTCCAGCGGAATGGCTCGTCGAGGCAGACGTGTCGCAGAAACAGCTCCCACTGGATCTTGAACGCGTTGTCATACTCGATGGCGTCGGGAAGTTTCTGCCAGCCGTCGAAGAACCGGATCGGTTGGGGTACGTCGGGGTTCCACACGGGCTTGGGTGTCTCGGCGATGTGTTGCACCCAGCAGTCACGCGGGCCGGCGACGGCGGAGCCGTCCGTACCGTCGACCTGAATGGTCAGCAGATCGTCGCGACGCACACGCGTGCACCACGAGCTGTTGAACTGGCAGACGACGCCGTTGTCGAGCAGAAAGATTGCGTAGGTCGAGTCCTCGGCGTCGGCATCGTACGGCTTGCCCTGCTCGTCGATCCGCTGGGGAAGATCTACGTTCGCGTGTGCCACCAGGCTGGTGATCGGGCCGAACAGGTTGTCGATGACGTACCGCCAGTGACAGAACATGTCGACGAGGATGCCGCCGCCGTCGGCCTGGCGATAGTTCCAGGACGGTCGCTGCGCCGGTTGCTCGGACAGATGACCGGTGAAAACCCAATACCCGAACTCACCGCGCACGGAGAGGATCCTGCCGAAGAAGTTCTGTTGCTTGAGCATATTCAGTTTGCGCAGGCCGGGCAGCCACAGCTTGTCCTGCACGACGCCGTTTTTCAGACCGGCGTCCTCGCACAGTTTTGCCAGGCGGATCGCTTCATCGGTAACCACGGCGGTCGGTTTCTCGCAATAGATTGATTTACCGGCGTCGACGGCCATCTCGACGAAGCGGGCACGCTGCAGCGTGCCAGAGGCGTCGAAAAAAAGCTCGTACTCGTCGTCCTTGACGACGGCGGCGACGTCGGTGGTCCACTTGAGCGGCTTGCCGGTGACGCCGGGTCCGTGCGCATCGGCAAGGGCACGCAGCTTGTTGGGGTTGCGGCCGGTCAGGATGGGGTCGGGCATGATGACCAGATCGTCCGAGACGCGGACGCCGCCCTGTGCCATGATCGCTAAGACCGATCGGATCAGGTGCTGGTTGGTCCCCATGCGCCCGGTGACGCCGTTTATGACGATGCCGATGCGTTGCGTTTTCATGAGGGTAAAACGTTATCCGATCATGCTGGCCCACGCCAGCGCGTCACACTGATCGGTTGCTATCCTATTGGCCTTGGGTTTTTACCGGAACCTGTTGCAGGGCAAGGCGGTGTGCATGAGTATTCTCGTTGATCAGGATACCCGGGTGATCTGCCAGGGTATCACCGGCTCGGCCGGGGCATTCCACACGAAGCAGTGCCTGGAGTACGGCACGAAGATGGTCGGCGGCGTCACGCCGAACAAGGGAGGCCAGACCGACGCCAACGGACTGCCCGTGTTCAACACGGTCTACGAGGCAGTCGACGCGACAGGCGCCAACGCGACGATGATCTTCGTGCCGCCCTCGTTCAGCGCCGACGCCGTACTCGAGGCGGCCGACGCCGGCATCGAGGTGATCGTCTGCATCACCGAGGGCATCGCGGTGCTGGACATGATCCGCGTCCGCCGCGTGCTCGACCAGCGACGGTTGGAGCATGTGAAACTGATTGGCCCCAACTGTCCAGGTGTTATTACGCCGGGTCAGTGCAAGATCGGCATCATGCCGGGTTATATCCATCAGTCGAAACGAGAGGCGGCCAGCGGCAGGGCGGTGGGCGTGATCAGCCGGTCGGGTACGCTGACGTATGAGGCCGTCTGGCAATGTTCGCGGCGGGGCATCGGTCAGACGTCGTGCATCGGCATCGGAGGCGACCCTGTTCGCGGGCTGGGTTTTATCGACTGTCTCGATCTTTTCAACGCCGACCCAGAAACCGACGGCGTGCTTTTGATCGGCGAGATCGGCGGCAGTGATGAGGAGCGGGCCGGTCGGTATATCAAGTCACAGATGAGCAAGCCTGTGGCAGCATTCATCGCCGGTCGCACAGCCCCGCCTGGACGGCGCATGGGCCACGCCGGCGCCATCATTTCCGGCGGCGAGGGCGATGCCGAATCAAAGATAGCGGCGCTGCAAGCCGCCGGCTGCCACGTGGCGCAGAGCCCGGCAGACCTTGGTCAGACGATGGCCGACATGTTGGGCGTGTAACCGGGTGAGCGTGTCAGTTGTGGGTGCGGCGTGGGTTTCGCGCGTTGGGCCGATTACGCGGCTCACTCGCCTCATCAGAAGACGGCGTTGGTCTGGTCGGCGGCTGCGTGGCTGAGCGGTTCGGTGCCGGGGCGGTATGCTCGGCCGCGATCTTGCCAAAGATCATCCGGCCGGCCGACGTCTGCAGCATGCTCGTGACGATCAGGTCGATCGTCTGGCCGACCATCGAGCGGGCATCCTCGACCACGATCATGGTGCCGTCGTCAAGGTAGCCCACGCCTTGGTCCGGGCCCTCGCCGGGTTTGATGATCTTGACGATCATCGTCTCACCCGGCAGCACCACCGGGCGCAGTGACTGGGCTAGATCATTGATGTTGATCACCTCCATGCCGCGCAGCTTGGCGATCTTGTTGAGGTTGTAATCGTTGGTCATGATCCGGGCCTGCAACAACTTGGCCAGTGCGACCAGTTTCTGGTCCACGGTGGCGCCTTCCGCCTCGGTGTCATCGATGGTGACGTCGACCAGTGGATTATTTTGCAGATTCTGGAGCATCTCCAGGCCGCGACGGCCGCGTGCGCGGCGGAGATTGTCGGGCGAATCAGCGATCGTCTGCAACTCGTTGAGTACGAACTTGGCCACGATCAGCGTCCCCTGCATGAACTGCGTGTCGATCACATCCACTATCCGACCGTCAATGATGACCGACGTGTCAAGCAGAGTCGGCTTGTTGCCCCGTATCTGCTTGGCAAATTCCACGTAAGGAATAACGAACCGAAAATCATCCTTCGTCTGAATGACCATTGAGATGCCCAGGTAACAGGTGATCAGACCGATGAACACCTTGACCCCTTCGAGCAGGTTCCGAATCGAAGGTTTCTGGCTTTCTGGTTCGAACAACAGGCCGATCAGGTCGACGACCTGTGCCAGGGCGAAGGCTGCCAGCAACCCGGCGAGC
>CAUYYV010000307.1:0-4203 GCA_963577075.1 Phycisphaerae bacterium | reverse complement strand
CGCGGATCAAGCACCGCTACAGCGGGCGCCACCTTCGGATCTCCGCACGCCATCTTCTGATGCGTGCCTTCGTCGGCGATGAGCGTGTACGACTGGCACTCGCTGCCCGTACCGGCAGTGGTAGGCACGGCTATCATGGTCAACATGGGTTTGGTCGCCTTGCCGCTACCGCGATAGTCGGTCATTTTTCCGCCGTTGGTCAGCAGGAAGTTGCAACCCTTGGCCGTGTCTAGACTGCTGCCACCGCCGAGCCCGAGGATCAGATCGAAATCCGTTCCACGCGCCAACTCGACGCAACGATTGACATCGAGTGTCGTTGGGTTTTCGCGTACCTGATCGAACACCACCGCGGTGATACCGGCCCCTTCAATCGCAGTGCGCACCTGATCGAGGTGTCCAACGGCACACACGCCCGGATCTGTCACGATCAAAACGCCCCTTGCGCCGAATTGTCCAGCCAGGTCGCCGACATGATCAACCTCGCCGGCGCCGCACACGAACCGGGTGCGTGGTTGATGGTCAAACGCTGCTGTCGGATCTGCCATATGCAAGGTTATACCGCCTCGCACTGGATCGCGATTCGGCGATACAGGAACTCGAACAGGTTGCCCTCGTGCGGCTGGTCCCACTCGATCCGCGTCGTCGCCACGGCCCCTAGGTTCAGCCGATCGATGCATGGACAGGCGAGCAATGCATCGCGCAGTGCCTGGTCGCGAGTGATCAAGGTGACGGCAAGCGTTGGCCCGATGCGATCAACCACATCGTCGATCGACATTTCCACGACGGCTGCGAAAGGAAACAAAAACTCCGTGTTGCCCAATGGATGTTCAAGCGACGGACAGCGAACGATCGTGGGCCGCAGGTAGGAAAGCCCATCCACGGTGATACGGCGAGGCCCGGTGCGATGCTCGGCCGTGACGTCGCGGGCCCCATCGGTTCGCAGACCCCGGTCGATTCGCGCATCGATCGCTTCGGCGACAGACGGTTTGACCGACGCCGCCAACGCCGCCGATTCGTCGTCGGCCGGGCGTGGGCATACCGACGCGAGCCGTAGCGCCAGGGCATCGGCGATTTCGTCGCCGTGGGAGGCCGTGATGATGCACGACGTGTTGATGCAGCTTCGTCCGCCGTTTTCCAGGATCGAGTCGACCATGACATCGAGATAATCGCGCCATCGCGAGGCGGCGTCGGGGCCGAGAATAATCTTGCTGCGCCCGGTGCCGTGACATTGCACGGTCGGCTGATCGGCATATCGGCGGGTCGTGGCGTCATCACCGAACAGGATCGAGCATCCGCAGTCGGAAAGAATCGCATCGGCACCCTCGTGATCGGTCGGATAAAACCCTAAACCCTGGCGCGGATAGCCGGCCGCGATCAGGGCCTGCATGATTCGCATCGGCGTCCACGGTTCATCACGCCCGGGCTTGAGCGCGACGGGAATCTTCATCGCCACGGCTGGCAACCAGATCGAGTTCACGCCGGGCGAGTTGCTCGGCAGTACCACGCCCAGCACATTGGTGCGGGCCGTGAAGCTGACCGGCACGCCCGCCTGCTCGCCGAGACCCGCATCGATCACCTCTGTGTCGAGCCCACGTGTCAGCCCGCGCAGGATCGACTCCATGCCCGTCAGCACCGTGTGAATCTTCCCCATGTTCCGCCGGCACATCACGTGCGGCAGCCCGCTGGTCGCCGACAGCGCCACGACATACTGTTGTGGCGTCTGCGTCTGGTCATCGCCTAGAGGCAGCTCGGCCTGCACAAAAATATCACCCGCCTTCGTGCAAATGTCGATCAGTTGCCGACACGACATCCGGTCCAGCACGTCCCTCGCTTCGCGCGCATGGCGCAAATCACGCCGAATCAGTCCCAAATTGGCCTGGCTGACCGTGGCGAGCGGCTGTCCTGATCGAGGATCAATCAACTCGCTGCGATCGAGGCTGGTGTACGGTTGACCTGCGCGAAGCAACGGGATGTGTGGCGGTGTTGCAGGCATGTTCTTATCTGTCACATGTGGCATGAAATTACAGCGATTCTCAAAGTCGCAGACCACCAAACCGTCTCATGTACGATGTCGATACGAACAGGTAGATCATAGGAGCAAGACAAGTCGTCCCTGATGGTTATCTCCACGAGTTCGTTAATACACGCCTTCAACAGTTTGGCATTCACTCGAGCCCAGCGGTCGCACGTCGCCGACGCCATCCCATGCAAACTGCCGCCAAGGCTCTCGGCGGATCGCTTCATCGCGCTCAAGCAAACGGGGCATGAAAAACTCTTTAGTCAGCGTCGTCAGTTCAATGCGACCAAATTGACCATATTCGACGAGTTGATCCGGGGCATCGGGGTCGACGACACGCAGCACGGCGCGTGGCTGCGGAGAAAAATAGGTCAAGGCATACCCATCGTCCGCGTTGACAGGCTTGGCGATCGCCAGCCCCATCAACGTGTTACCGTACGTAGGCACCAGAGCCACCTTGCCGTCGAGCACTTCCTCGGCAAGAAAACGGATGACCTGTGGCGTCATCGACGTGCCACCGCAGAACACACCGCGAATGCCGGCCACCGGGATGCTGATCTTCGCATCCAATGCTTCAAGCAGCCGCGGCGTCGCGAACAGGCACTTGACGTCACGATGGCGCAGGATCGCCGTGGCCTGCTCGACGACGTGATCCAGGTATCGTTTAGCCTCGCCGCGGTGCTGTTCGGCAAGCAGCATTTTGACCCATCGTGGGTCGAGATCGATGAAATAGCACGTCCCCCCGCGCAGATTGGCCAGATGCTCGATCGCCAGGCGCAGCCGGCGCGGACCGGTTGGCCCAAGCATCAACCAGTTGCCGCCGATCGGAAACGAATCGGCAAACAACCCGTCAAGCATTTGCGAAAACTGCATGTAATCCACCTCGTGGTCTTGCCAACTCAACCGCTGCTTGGGCATGCCGGTCGTGCCGCCGGTCTCGAAGACCTTGAATGGCTTGCCCGCGAATGCGCGTGGAATCCAGCTTTCGTGCGGCAGGTTGCGAAGCCACTGTTCGTCGAAGTGTCCAAAAACCTTCAGATCGTCAAAACACTTCACCCGCTCGACCGCATTGATACCATGTTGCCTGGCCCAGTCGATCCAGCACGGCGTGCCCGTGTCGGATGAGAAATGCCATCGCACCACCTCGCGCACGTGGGCGTCAAGTTGTGCCTTCGCCTTGTCGACCGCGTTGCTCAAGCCTCATGCTCCGGGAAAAATCGGCCAACCGTCTGCGCGTCGGGTGGCTTGGTCACCAGTGACACGATCATCAGCGAAACCGCACACGCCAACGTGATTACCGCGACAGGCATGATGCCGTCTTTGCCGTCAAACCAATCCTCGAACAGCAGCATCTCGCCACCGTAGCCCGATTGCCGGAAAAAATAACCCCAGACCGCCGTGGTGACCAGCACGGCGGTGATCACGCCAACCGCGGTCGTGCGCTTCCAGTATACGGCTGCGAGTACGATCGGAAACAGTGCACCGAACCCGCTGAAGCACCAGACCGCCAGGTCGAAGATGTCCCTCGTGGAAAACAAAGACAGCACGTACGTAATGACCACGATCAGCACGACGAAGCCGCGACCCATCCACAGCAATTGTCGATCGCTGGGGCGCTTATCGCCCATCAGCCTCACCACGATGTCGTTGGTGAACATGGTGCCGAGGCACATGAACTGCGAGTCGAGGGACGACATGATGGCCGCGAGGATGCCGGCGGTCAGCAACCCGATGAGCCAGGGCGACTGCACGAGTTTTTTCACCGCCACGCCAAGCACAGCATTTGCGTTGCCGCCCGGGGGAGTGATACCGGCGCCGGAGCACCAGATGCCGATCAGGATGCACGGCACCCAGACGATCATGATGCAGATCGGGTGAAAGATCACCGTCATACGGAACGTTTTGGCGCTGCGCGCGGTGAGCCAGTGCTGAAACAGGTGCGGGAACATGCCGACGGAAAGCGGCACGAACAGGTAGGTGAAGAATTCCCACCTTCCGATCATGCCCTGCCGCGCGAGGTGATCGGGCTTCGACTCGACCACTTTTTGTGAGGCGGCCTCCACGCCACCGAGCGCGTGGGCGATCATGAAGAACGCGATGATCCCCGTGACCATGAACACCAGCGTTTGAAAGGTGTTGGCCCACACTGTGCTGCGCACCCCGCCGACGAAGACGTAGGCAAGCAC
>CAUYYV010000306.1:0-4206 GCA_963577075.1 Phycisphaerae bacterium | reverse complement strand
TTTCGCCTTCACAGATGGTCACGCCAAAACCATGCGCATGACCGCAATGGACGACTTCAACGGCGACGGCGCCAAGGACAACGGCTACTGGAACGGCAAGGCGGACGCAGACGTCAATTAACGCGCAGCTTGCTGCACCATTGAGCAGGTCCGCCAGAAATGTGGGCCCGGTGCATCTGATATGCTTATATGCAGTGTAACAGGGCGTCAGCTGAACATCATCGCTTTCGCCCGCTTCGCCGGGTCGGTATTCTTACCGGCACGAACCACACCCGGCGCCGTGTCGCGAGAAAAACCCAAGCATGGTTGACGCAGATAACCCCAACGTATTGATGCTTCGCCACTCGGTGAAGTTCGAGCACACTTATCTGCCCGACGCGGAAGTCACGATCAAGCGGATCGGTGCAGCCCAGGGCTGGCGGGTCAGGACCACGCACCGCTGCGACTGGATCACCGAGAGTAAACTGGATGACTTTGACCTGGTTGCCTTCGCCACCACGGGCGAACTGCCCATGAGCGACGAGCAAAAAGGAGCGTTGCTCGGATTCATCCGCGGCGGCAAGGCGTTTTTCGGTATCCACAACGCCACGGACACTTTCTACGAATGGCCCGAGTACGGGCGGATGCTCGGCGGTTACTTTGACGGCCACCCGTGGAACCAGCCGCTGCGCGTCAACGTCGAGGATCGTGACCATCCGGCTACCCGCCACCTGGGCGAATCATTTGCCATGACCGAAGAAATCTACAGCTTCCGTGATTTCGATCGCAGCAAGACACGCGTGCTGCTGAGCCTGGACAACGACTCGGTGGATATCACCAGGGGCAAGCGTGATGACCACGACTACGCGCTGGGCTGGTGCCACGAGTACGGCAAAGGCAGGGTAATTTACTCGGGGCTGGGACATCACGACCACGTGTGGCACGAGGACTGGTTTTGCCAACACATCCTCGGTTGCATGCAGTGGGCGCTGCGGCTGGAAAGTTGACTGCCCGGACGCAACCCGGGTGCCGCAGCGAGACCGATCAGCGAAGAGCCGCGTTGCCCTTCGGGTCGCGGCCATACGACAAGAGGAACGACATCATGGCAGATGGATATGAAGCGGTCATCCCGCTGACTCAGGTTTCGATGAGCCCGAGCCACGGTAGCGTCGTTGCGTTGAATGACGGGCGGTTGCTTTGGGTATGGGCCTACAAGGGCGTACACGCGATCACGTCGGATGACGGTGGCCGTACTTGGGGCGAACCGCGCGATGTGATGCTGACCACCGGCGAGCCGATGAGAGGGATCATGGCGGTGAATCTGCTTCGGTTGGGTTGCGGGGCGGTCGCCATGGTGCTGGTATCGGAGAGAGGGCGGCCGGAGTTTGACGCCTCACAGCCCAGCCAACTCGCATTTCACACGTCGCGGGACGAAGGCGAAACGTGGTCGCCGCCTGTGACCATCAACCCGCCAAATGTGTCGGCAGGCGTCTCGCAGGACAAGGCCATGGTGCTCGGCGATGGACGGATCATCGTTCCCGTCGATCAGTATATGGGCACGAAGCCGACGACGGACGACCCCAAGGGCGTCCACCGGATGGGTCAGCGGTTCGGCAACCTTGAGCGCAGCTCGCTGGTTTATAGTTTCGCGATGTATTCTGACGACGAGGGTCAGACCTGGCAGCGCAGCCGAAATGAAGTAATCGCCCAAGTGGAGCGCGGCTTCCGTGGCAGTTACTCCTTCATCGAACCGGCGGTGGTCGAATTAAAAGACGGCAGACTGATGATGCTCGGTCGAACAAACCTGGGCAGCCTGTATCGCAGCTACTCGGAGGATCGAGGGCATACCTGGCTGGCGCCCGAACCGACCGACTTGGCGTTGTCACCGTCGCCGTGCTGCCTGCAACGGATACCGAAGACCGGCGATCTGCTGGTCATCTGGAATCAGGCATCGCGCGTGGAGTTGATCGAGGGCGTCTATCGCCACCGATTGACATGCGCCGTCAGCAAGGACGATGGGCTGAGCTGGCAACACCACCGGAATCTCGAATCGCTGGACGACGTGGCACACATCGAACCGGTGGTCGATGAGATGATGCTGATCGCCAACATCCGTCAGCCTGTGGATCGTCAGCGCTATCACCGTGCCCCCGGTCCGCTGCGATGCAACGAGCCGACCTGCACCTTCCATGACGACAACGCCGTGATCACCTACAGCCACCTCGAGTTGGGCGATCCTGCGGTCATCACCGATACCTACGGCATGGCCTTTCATGAGGTAGCCCGCAAGTACGGCTTCACCGAACGGCCGGACCGCCCCGGCAGATATGAAGGCAACAACAAGGTACGCATCCTGCCCACCGAGTGGTTCTATGAAAAATAACGCGTTGCTCGCGTTGGAGTCGCTGATATGTGCAGCGCCCCGTGCATGATGGAAGTGTTCCACGAAACAAACCATGCCGCGAGCAGATCGAAGCGTGGAACCGGTTGCTTCAGAGTTAAACCTGATTCGCGCATGAGCATCGATCCGCCTCATGGCGAGGCCGAACTGAACTGGAGATCGTCATCGTGAAACCTGTTCGAGTTGCGGTAGTTGGCCTGGGTATCGGCACCTGGCACCTGGACAGCTACGAGGCACTGCCGGAGACCGACCTCGTTGCGCTGTGCGATCTGAACGAGCCGGTTCTGAACCAGATGGCCGACAAGCACGGCATCGAAAAACGGTACGCCTCGTTCGACAGACTGCTCGAAGACGACGACGTCGAGGCGGTCAGTATCTGTGTGCCCAACCACCTGCACGCGCCGCTGAGCATCGCGGCACTGGAGGCGGGCAAGCACGTGCTGTGCGAAAAGCCACTGGCCAACTCGCTCGATAATGCACAGAAGATGGTCGATGCGGCCTCGAAATCCGGGCGCATCGCCATGGTCGCGATGAAGATGCGTTTCACCGCCGAGGCACAGGCGATCCGCGCTGCGCTCGATCGCGGCGAACTCGGGCGTGCCTACTACGGCTCGACCAGTTACTGGCGCGCCGTCGGCGGCATCCCCGGCCGGGCGTGGTTCACGAATAAAGCCCAATCCGGGGGCGGATGCATGATCGACAACGGGGTGCACATGCTCGACATGATCTGGTACATGATGGGCTGCCCCACGCCGGTACGCATCTCGGGGGCCGCCGACGGGCACATCGGACCGGGCCCCGAGAAGAACCTGCCCGTCTTCGACGTCGACGATTTCGCCGTCGGGCTGATCCACTTCGACAACGGCGCGGTCATCCACATCGACACCACCTGGGGCGCTTTCGTCGCCGAGAACCTGACAAGACTGGCCATCATGGGCACGAAAGGCGGCGCCGCCCTCTGGCCGTTCGGGATCTACCACCTCGACAACGGCAAGGTCACGCCGCGGCAAGTAAAGCTGGCCGACGGCGGCGTAACCTTTCAGTTTTCTCACTTTGCCCAGTGCATCCGCACGGGGCGAACGCCGATCAGTGATTTCGCCAACTGCCTGGTGGTCTCAAAAATGCTCGACGGCTTATACCGCGCCGTCGAAGCGGGCAGCGACGTCGAGATCAACTGATCGGACAGGTTTTCCGGTGTCCGACGACTCGGTTGATTACCCCCCCCGATTCAATATGATGGCCCGCCACGTCATGGTGGGGCAGTGGGTGTTTCCCATAGACGTAAGGAGATGACGATCATGAGCCACGTTCCCATGACAATGCCCGAGTTGGCGATCGACACGCAGGCGCACCCATTTAGCCACACGACGACGTTTGTCCAGCTCGAAGACGGTCGTATATTTCACGCCTCGTTTCGTGCATCCAACTTTTCCGAGGATGGCGGGCTGACCTGGTCAGACGTGGTGGAAATGCAGGACATCAACGGTGATCCGGTCGGCGGCAGTTGCACCTGCCTGGTCAAGCTGTCGGACAAAAACTCGATCGGCCTGGCGGCGCAGACGAAGTCGGAGCCGGATGACCCGCGCTGGGAAGGCCGGCAGATGCTTTTCTGGCGCAGCGATGACAACGGCGAAACATGGCAGCCGCCGGTACCCATCAGCAAGCCGGGCATCTTCTGTCAGGCGTTGCAGGACACCATGCTGCGCACGTCGTCGGGGCGGATCATCCTGCCCACGTTTTCGTCAATGGGACAACCCAACGGGCTCAACGACCGAATGGCGCCCATGACCGGCAAGCTGGTGCATAACCAGTTCGTCGCCACGGCG
>CAUYYV010000305.1:0-4223 GCA_963577075.1 Phycisphaerae bacterium | reverse complement strand
GATCCGATGCGTAATTGTCGAGCAGCGTCAACCAATCGGTTACGGCATCGTCCTCACCACCCAGCTCGTGACGCAGATAACCTTGCAGATCGGGGTGGCGCATCAGCGCGGCGAAATCGTCCAACCGCTGCTGCTGCACGAACCGGGCACAAGCGGTCAGCAGCGTTGCGGGCCGGCTTTGCTCGACGGTAGCCGCAGCAGGCAGACGTGGCGCCAGGCCGTTCAACTCGAGCGTGCGCGCGATGATCGGGCCCAACGTTTCATCGCCCAGGCCGACGGTGATCTGATCCACGCCGGCGCCGCGGTCGAGGCGCGCGGCGATCGCGGTCAACACCTGCGCCGCCTGATCGCGTGGCCGATCCACGACGCGCAGCGTCGCCCGTTCGAGATCGAGGTTGCCGTCCACCCAACGGTCCGCGTCCAGACAACCCATCTCATCAAATCGGTCGGCCTCTTCCCGGGGCGCGTGGACCAGGGCCGTCACCGGCGAATCCAGTTGGCCGATCATCTGGCTTGTCGTACGGTTCAGATCGACAGTGGCAACCAGCACGAGGTCAAGCCCGCATCGACACCGCTGCTGTGCAACCGCCTCGAGCCGTGCTGCGTGCGGGTCGACGCGGTCGCGATGACCCAGCAAATCATCGTAGGTGCGCTGAAGCTCGGCCAGCACCCGCCACCGCTGTTCGCCGCGAAAGTCAGGCAGAGTCTCACACGCCGTCTCGACCTGATCGATCCGCACCGCATCGGCGGCCAGCGACTCGTGCAGGCCCTGAAGCTGACGCCCCAAGGCCAGGCACCCGTGCAAATCGCCGGCGTCAAGCGGGTGCCCCACCAGCACTCGAAGCGATTCGGCGTCACAGTGGCGGATCGACTCGACGCGGGCCAGCAGGCAGTACAGCGGATCGGCGACCCCGCGATCGGGCTCGAACAACAGGTCGGGAAGCTGGCCGGCGGTGATGATTCGAGGCGGTACCAGCGGTCTATCATCGGCCGCCCGGTAGACGAGCAGTTCCATCAGCCGCCGCCCGGCACGGGCCCCGGGTACAGCGATCAACACGGACGACAGGTCCCAGATGTCGCCGCCGCCATACTCCCGATGCAGCCACTGGGCAACGGCGGGCAGCGCCGGGCGGTCCCAACCCAGGAAGACTCGCTCGATCGACATGGCGGTACAGGTTATCAGGTGGCTGCCGACCCGGACGGGATGCGGCCGTGAAATATTTGCGGGCCACTGTGTGGTTCTGCCCCGTACCGCTGCTGGCCCCAACCGGTAAAGTGGTCTAATCTATCAGGCATGGAAGCAACCGACCGCATCTCGCAATGGGAAAACATGACGCAGGCCGACCCGGACAACTCGATGGGTTGGCTGAGCTTGGGCACGGCCTACAAGGACGCTGATCGCGCCGAAGACGCTGCCGAGGCGCTTCGCCGCGCGATCGAGATTGATGCGGCCCTGTCGCGTGCCTATCAGTTGCTCGGCCAGGTGCTGATCCAGCTCGGCCACGACGATCAGGCAGCTGACGTGCTGACCCGCGGCTACAGCGTGGCGGCCGAGCACGGCGACGTCATGCCACAAAAGGCGATGGGATCGCTGCTCGAAAAGCTGGGTCAAGAAGTGCCGCAAATCGAGGCTGAGCAGCAGCCGGCCAACGAGGTCGACGGCGAACACACGATCATCGACCGCCGCACCGGCCGACCGGGACCACGCATGGCGGGCCCGCCCATGCGCGGAGCGCTCGGACAGTTCATCTTCGATCACTTTACGCAGCCGACCTGGACCGAATGGATCGGCATGGGCACAAAGGTCATCAACGAGCTGAAGCTCGACTTTTCCAACGTCGAGCACCAGAACACTTATGATCAGCAGATGATGGAGTGGTTAGGCCTCAGCCAGGAAGAGGTCGACGCCTACGCCGCGTCAACACCACCGAGCAAATCGACGTGATACCGGTTTGGCGATGACACTTGCGCCTGTGCGACGCGTTCGCTGCGTCACGCCAGTTGCTCGATCATTTTCGCCGTCAGCAGCCAGTGGATCTGGCCGCGGCCTGCCGGTGCGCCGACCGCATCATCATCCACCACCACGCAGGCACAGCTCGCCTTTTCCATTTTGACAAACCCGTTGGACGGCTTGCCCGTGCAGAGGATCTGCACCATCCGGCTGAGCGTCGGCTCGTGGCCTACGAGCATGAGGGTTGGCTCGTCGCGACCACTGATCGCATTGATGACCGCCGCCGGGTCGGGCCCGGCCAACTCGTCAAGCTGGGTTAATTTTCGGTCAAACGCCTTGGCGCAGTATTCAGCGGTCTGCACCGCGCGGACGAGCGGGCTGGTCAGAATCACGTCGGGCCGCCGCGCACAGCGTTTGAGGCCGGCGACCACCTGTTTCATCTGTGCCTCGCCCTGCTCGGTCAGGCGGCGTGATCCGTCGTTGCCGTCGGGGGAATATTCTTCCGCGATGCCGTGTCGTAAAATGAGAAGCCGCATGCACGATCCTCCGATTTGCTTTCGCCGTTCACTGCCATCAAGATAGCATGCCACCGCGATCGACACACACTCACCTGTTTATGGAGACGCAAGAAATGTCGAAGAAGATCGTTGTACTGGGCACGGCTCACAATCATGTGTTCGGGATGGCGCGCGGGGTCCTAGGCGCCCGTGACTGTGAGATCGTGGGCGTGTGGGACGAGGATGCCGAAAGGCTCAAGGGTGCGGCCGAGCGGCTTAAAACACCGGCGTTCAACTCGTTGGATGAAGCGTTGGAGGTAAAACCCGATCTGGCACTGATCGGCGCCGTGCCCTGCGACCGCGCGGGACTGGCGCGCAAAGTGATCGAGGTCGGTGGTACAGCGCTGCCGGATAAACCGCTGGCCGTGACGCACGAGGAGTTGGACAAGTCGATCGAAGCGGTCGAGAAGTTCGGTCGACCGATCATCACGTTTTACCCCTACCGCGGCATGCCGGCGATGATCGCGGCGAAAAAGGAACTCGACGCAGGGAAGATCGGCAAGCTGGTACGCGTGCTTTCCTGCGGTCCGCACAGGCTCAGCCCGCATAAACGCCCCGACTGGCACTGGACACGTGCGGGCAATGGAGGCTGCATGATCGACGTCGGCTCCCACCACGCCGACATCGTCTGCCACCTCGTCGGCGAAACACCTGACTACATCTGCGCCATTCACAACAACATTTTCAACAAAGACCACCCGGAATTTCAGGATTTCGCACAGGCGCATCTTCGCTTCCCCGGCGGTGTGATCGGCCACGTCGAGGCGGACTGGTGCACGCCGACGTCGATGAAATCCTTCGGTGATACGCGCACGTGGATCGGTGGATCAACCGGCAAGATCGAGATTCGCCACGGCGACGTTCACGCCGCGGAGATCTGGACCGAGACCGAGGCCGCCGCGCCGCTGGATACCACCGGCATCCCCGACGGCGAGCAGTGGGCGTCGAAACTGATCGAAGACCTCTGCCACGGCCGAGATTGCGGCATCGAACAGAGTGACATCTGGCGGGCGTCGCGGGTGACGCTGCACGCTTTTGATTCTGCCGAAGCCGGCGGCAAGTCGATCGAAAACCCCAGGTTCTAGCCGAATACCGCGCGCAACACGAGGAAAAAGACGATCGACATACCCGCGCCGGCGGGGATTGTCACGATCCAGGAGACCACCACATCGCGTACCACGTTGAGGTTGAGCGCCGCGATTCCACGCGCCAGGCCCACGCCCAGCACCGCGCCGACGAGCGTGTGTGTGGTCGAGATGGGCAGCCCGCAGACGGACGCGACCACGATCGTGGTCGCAGCCGCAAACTCGGCGCAAAACCCACGCGTAGGCGTCAACTCCGTGATGCGCCGTCCGACGGTTTCAATCACGCGCCATCCCCATGTCGCCAACCCGATGACAATGCCCACACCACCGAGTGCCAGCGCCCAGGTCGGCACGGTGGTACTCGCCGCCACGGTGCCCGAACGAATGATGTCAACCGCGGCCGATAGCGGCCCGATCGCGTTGGCGACATCGTTCGAGCCGTGTGCAAAAGCGACAAAGCAGGCACTGAGAATCTGCAGGTAGACGAATATCCTCTCGACTTCCCTGAATTGTGATTCTCGCGGCTGCAATTCGACTCGCTGTTTGACGGTTTCATATAACGATCGCGAGTCGTCGAGCATGCGCTGCGCCACTTCGCGCGTATCCTCGGTGGTTGCATTGCGAATACGG
>CAUYYV010000304.1:0-4224 GCA_963577075.1 Phycisphaerae bacterium | reverse complement strand
ACGGTGACCATACTTCAACTTGTACGTGCTGGCGCCCATGGCCAGGCTCAACAACTGATGACCCAGACAGATGCCGAAGATAGGCAACTTGCCACGCAGTTGCCTGAGCGTATCGATCGTCTGGGTCACGGCGGCCGGGTCACCCGGACCGTTCGATACAAACAGTCCGTCCGGTTGAATGTCGAGTATCTGCTGCGTTGGTGCGTCGAAGGGCACGATCGTGACGCCACAGCCACTGTCCACGAGATTGCGCATGATGTTGTGTTTGGCCCCGCAATCGATGGCCACGACGCTAAATCGCCTGGCCGGGGGATCGATCACGCCTTGCATCGGCGCCCATCGACTCAGGCCCTGATCCCACGCGACTGTCTCGGACCGGCTGACAATCTTAGCAAGATTGCGACCGACCAGTCCCGGCGAACTACCGGCCGCGGCGACAAGATGTTCGTTCGAGACATTCTCTGTCGAGATCACGCCATTCATGGCACCGTCGATTCTCAGCTTGCGGGTCAACGCCCGCGTATCGATGCCCTCGATCCCGGTGACGCCCTGGTCAGCCAGCCATTGATCGAGCGATGCGGTGGCGCGGTAGTTGCTGACACGCTGCGACAGTTCGCGCACGACAAAACCGGCAACATGCACCCCGTCCGACTCCATGTCCTGCATATTGACACCGTAGTTGCCGATTTGCGGACAGGTCATGGTCACGATCTGCCCGGCGTAGGACGGGTCGGTGAGGATCTCCTGGTACCCGGCAAGCGAGGTGTTAAAGCAGACCTCGCCATCCGTGGTGCGTGGCGTCAGGTCGCCAAACGCACGGCCGGTAAAGACACTGCCGTCTTCTAGGGCCAGACGAGCCGTGATTTGTTTGTGCCGAATTGACATCGGGTTGATTATAGTAAATCCCACCGCGCTGATGGCCGATCACCTAGGCAGGCCCCTTGCCGGTTGCAAAACCACGGCCGTCAGGCGGTCGATCCACCAATTCCTGCTACCATGCCACCGTTTAACTGGATGGGCCCGCGACATGATCATCCATACGCAAGCCCACGCCCGTGCCGGGTTGATTGGCAACCCGTCTGACGGGTATTTCGGCAAGACGATTGCCATCATTGTGCGCAATTTCGCTGCCAAGGTGACATGCTACGAGTCGCCGCGGATCACCATAAGGCCGCTTCGGCGTGAACAACTCGAATTTGACAGCCTCGACACGTTGCTGGGCGACATCGAACACAACGGGTATTACGGAGCGATCCGCCTGATCAAGGCCGCCGTCAAGCGGTTCACCGACTACTGCCGGGAACACGGGTTTAAACTTGACAACCGTAACTTCACTATCGAATACGAGACGGATATCCCCGTGCGCGTCGGGCTGGCCGGGTCGAGCGCAATCATCACGGCAACGATGCGCGCCCTGATCGAGTTTTTTGGCGTGGTCATCCCCAAGCCCGTGCTGCCAGGCGTCATTCTGAGCGTTGAACTGGATGAACTGGGCATCGGAGCGGGCTTGCAGGATCGCGTGGCCCAGGTTTACGAGGGCGCCGTGTTCATGGATTTTGATCAGCAGCACATGCAGCATCACGGCTACGGCCGGTATGAGCCGCTCGACCCCGCCGCGTTGCCGCCGATGTTCGTCGCTTTTCACGACACGCTGGCCGAGGGAACGGAGATCACACACAACGACCTGCGCAGCCGACACGACCGGGGCGAAAGTGAAGTCCTCGCCGGCATGCAACAATTCGCTGGTTTTGCCCAGCAGGCACGCGACCTGATCGCCGCCGGCCGCGGCGCCGAGATCGGCCCGCTGATGGATCAGAACTTCGATCTGCGCGCCCAACTGTGCGCCATCAGCCCAGGCAACCGCCGGCTCGTTGAGATCGGCCGTGAACACGGAGCCAACGTCAAGTTCGCCGGCTCCGGCGGCGCAGCCATCGGCTGCTATGACGGAGACGATGCCCGGCTGAAGCGAATTCGTGATGCGTATGAATCGTTCGGCGCCCGGATGGTGGTGCCGGAGATTGGGAAAACTTGTGACCTATGATTTGGGATTTGAAAAAACGGTGATCGTCTTTGACGACGCAACAGTTGCAGGACCGATTGAAACGCTTTGCGCTTCGAGTGATGCGGATGGTGCAAGCAGCGCCGAAGACAACGCAAGGCCACGCCATCACCGGCCAACTGCTGTGCAGCGGCGCCTCGCGGGCACTAACTATCACGTCACCTGCCGGGGCCGGTCACGACCCGACTTTGTGGCAAAACCGGCAATCGTCGAAGAAGAACCCGATGAAAACGGTTACTGGTTGGAGTTGACCATCGAGACACAACTGCCATCGGCGCAACGCATATCACCCCTGCCGGATGAAGCCGACGAACTGACCGCCATCGTCACCGCCACCCGTAAGACAACCGCCCGAACGGGCAAGTGAGCCACCTCCGGATGCCAAATCACAAATCAACCGTCACCAAGGCAGTCATTCCCGCGGCCGGCATGGGCACTCGATTCCTGCCTTCGACCAAGAGCATGCCCAAGGAGATGCTGCCGATCATCGACAAGCCGGTGCTGCAATATGTGATCGAGGAGGCGGTGGCCAGCGGGATCGAGGATATTCTGATCATCACCGGTCGGGGCAAGCGCGCGATCGAAAACCACTTCGATTTCAACCCGGAACTGGAAGCGTTTTTGCATGAATCAGGCAAGCCCGAACTGATTGAGCAGGTGCGTGACATCGCCGAGCACGCGCAGATCCACTACATCCGTCAGAAGCAGCAACTCGGGCTGGGCGACGCGATTCGGCTGGGCGCACAACACGTGGGTCAGGAGCCGTTTGCCGTGCTGCTGGGCGACACGATCATCCATCCGCCGCCGGGCGAGAAGCCGGGGCTGCGCCAGTTGCTGGACGTGTATGAGCAGAAGCACGCCAGCGTCGTCGCGGTGCATCGTGTGCCGAAGCAGTGGGTCGTGCGCTACGGCATCGTGGACGGCCAGCCGGATCCGGAAAACGCCAGTCTCTATCGGCTCAAACAGTTGGTGGAGAAGCCGAAGGTCGAAGAAGCGCCGACCGATCTGGCCATCGCCGGCCGATACGTGTTCACCGCCGGCATTTTTGACTGCCTGGGTCGCATCACGCCGGGTGTGGGCGGCGAGATTCAACTGACCGACGCGATGAATCTGCTCGCGCATGAGCAGTCGATGTACGCCCTGGCTTGGCAAGCCAAACGCTACGACATTGGCAACCGCATCGAGTACGCCAAGTGCTTCATCGATTATGCCCTTCGTCGCGAAGACACCGCCGACGCCATACGCGCGCACCTGAACGAAAAGCTCGCCAGCCGAGGGCCGTTGCCTTAACCCCGGATTTTCCATATCGACTCGAAGGTTTGATCACCAGCCACGGCGGTGGTTTACTCGCATGCCACGAACTCAATGAAACATTTTCGTGGAGAGCGATAGCCCACGATGTGCTGACGGATCTTCGCACTACGCCACCAACCCGTGTCGCCGTCAGCGGGCATGGCGGATGTTCGCCAAGGACCCTGCCAAGTATATGCTCACGATGATCGACAACTACCTGCAATACGTTCGCCACACCGCCCGACATCACGAAGCGGGAACGATCACCCACCACCTTGGCGGCACGGCAAGGGGTACGGCGTCCGCGGCATCGGCAATGGTTCGCTTGGTGCCCATGGTCTGGCGGAGCATCATCTTGAAACTCACACTTTCCCGTCGATGCGAGCCATGTGCAGCAGCAAGTCGACGATGCGATTGCTGTAACCCCACTCGTTGTCGTACCAACTCACCAGCTTGAAGAACGTGTCGCTGAGCCCGAGCCCGGCCGTGGCGTCAAAGATCGAACTGTGTGGATTGCCGATGAAATCGCTTGAGACCACCTGCTCGTCAGTGTAGGCGAGAATGCCCTGCATGGAACCCTCGCTGGCCTTTTTCAACGCTGCACAGATGTCATCGTATGACGTGCCCTCCATGGTGCGTATCGTCAGGTCAATGACCGACACATCGGCGGTGGGCACGCGAAACGCCATGCCCGTCAGCTTGCCCTTCAACTCGGGCATGGCCAGCCCGACGGCCTTGGCCGCGCCGGTCGATGACGGGATGATGTTGGTATAGGCATTTCGCCCGCCACGCCAGTCCTTTGGGGACGGACCGTCCTGTGTCGGCTGTGTCGCCGTCGCAGCGTGCACGGTGGTCATCAGCCCCTCTTCGAT
>CAUYYV010000303.1:0-4250 GCA_963577075.1 Phycisphaerae bacterium | reverse complement strand
CGTTTGCGACTCCTCTTGCTCTTGTTCCAGCAGTTTCACTCACTAGAATCGGTTCTGGTAGAGGAAATCAAATTTCCTATCAGTTTACGTTTTGCGGAGCGCGAGATTTGTGTCAGAATTCCCTTCGTCCGGAATACGTCCATTCACCCCGTGAGACGCGGTGAGAAGGCGAGGAAATCATGAAGCGTCGTTCGGTTCTCAAGGCTGCGACTGCGACTGCGACTGCCCTGGTGGCCGCCATGGCAGTGTCGGCGGGCCACGTCGGCTGCACAGTTCGTGATGCGTCCGACCAAGCTTCGAAAGAGCGCCGAGCGGCTTATGCCCAGAAGAAAATCAGCATCGCTCTGATCCCGGGCCTGACCACTGACGCGTTCTATATTACCATGCGCAAGGGTGCCCAGTCCGCGGCCGACGCACTTGGCGTCGAATTGGTGTTCCAGGGAGCGCCCGAATTCAATCCGGTCACCCAGGTGCCGGTGCTCGACGCGGTCATTGCACGCGGACCGGACGCCATCCTGATTGCGCCGACCGACAAGGTGCAGCTGGTCGAACCCTTACGCAAAGCCCATGATGCCGGCATTCCGGTGATCACCGTCGACACCTTTATCGGCAGCGGCGTCTATCAGACCGGCGCGGGCGATGCGGACTTCCCGCTGGCCTATATCGCCTCTGACAACCTCCTTGGCGGCAAGATCGCGGCCCGTGCCCTGGCCGCATCGATCGGCGGCGAAGGCAAAGTCTATGTTTCCAACGTCAAGCCGGGCGTCTCCACCACCGATCAGCGCGAAGAGGGCTTCAAACTAGCGATGCGGGAGTTCCCGAAGATCGACGTTCTGAAAACCCAGTTCAACGATGACGACGCCAACAAGGCCGCCTCGCAGCTGCAGGCGATGTTCGCGCGGAATCCGGACCTGAAGGGTGTCTTCGGCGCCAATCTGTTCTCGGCCCTTGGCGCGGCCAACGGCGTGCAGCAGGCCGGCAAATCCGGCGAGATCAAGGTCGTGGCGTTTGACGCACCGACTTCGATCGTCGACCAGATCAAGTCCGGCCTGGTCGATATGGCAATCGCCCAGCATCCGGCTGAAATCGGGTACTATGGCGTGGTTTCGGCCTATGCCCACCTGACAGGCAATTCGATCCCGGTGGCAATCGGTACGGGGTTCACGATTCTCGACAAGTCCAACATCGACGATCCGGAACACTCCAAGTACATCTATTCCGATTGATCCACTTCGGAACCCTTTCTCCCGGCTTCGGCCGAGCGAGGGCAGGCCGTCAAACGGTAGTTCCATGACAGATCAAGACGCGAAGACCGCTGCCCCGGCCACGGACCCGGCGCCGATGGCCGACCATGCCGACCGTGCGAAAACGCTGCTGCAGCGCGTGACCAACCTGAGGGCCTGGCTGTTCCTGGCAGCGCTCATCGGCATATTCGAATTCTGGTCGCGCTCCGCATTCGGCGCCACATTCATCCTCAACCCGTTCAATCTTCAATCGATCGCAATCTTCGCCGTCGCGCCGCTGATGTTGGCGACCGGTCAGACGTTTGTGATCATCTCCGGCGGTATCGATCTGTCGCTGGGCTTCATCATGGGACTTGCGGCGGTGATCGCGGCTCATACGATCAATCTGGCCACCCCGACCATGGGGATGCCGATGGCCGTGCTCCTGGGCATTCTGATGGCCATCTTGGCGGCCAGCGTCGCCGGCGTCGTCAACGGTGTTCTGGTGGCGCGGCTCAAGGTGCCACCGTTCATCGGCACGCTGGGGATGTATGGCATCGCACGCGGCGTGGCATTCCTCCTGGCCGGCGGCACCACGGTGCCGGTGCAGAACTCGTTCTTCGCTACCATCGGCAATGGTCGCATCTACCAAATCCCCTATATCGTCATCATCACGGCGGTGTTCGTTCTGCTGATGCACTATCTGCTCAGCCAGACCCGCTTCGGCCAGCATAATTATGCCATCGGTGCCAACGTCCAGGCGGCGCGGCGGTCCGGCATCAACATCAAGTCGCACCTGACCCGGCTGTACATCCTCTCGGCCATGTGTGCCGGTCTGGGCGGTGCGCTCTATTCGGCCCGGTTCAACGCCGGAGCGGCCCAGGCCGGCGAGCCGCTGCTACTCGACAGCGTGGCGGCGGTGGTGATCGGCGGGGCGAGCCTATTTGGCGGATCCGGCTCGATCATCGGCACGATTGCCGGGGCGCTGGTCATCGCGGTCATCCAGTACGGGCTAGTGTTCGTCGATGTCGAGCCGTTCTGGCAGTTCATCAGCGTCGGCGTCGTCATCATCCTCTCGGTCCTGATCGATCAGGCCCAGCGGCAGTTCTCCGGGAGTCGACAAGATGAGTCCTAGTGACCTCCACAAACCACTGCTCGAGGTCAAACAACTGTCCAAGCACTTCGGTGCGGTCGAGGCACTGAACGATTTTTCGATGAAGGTCTATCCCGGTGAAGTGGTGGCACTGGCCGGCGACAACGGGGCCGGTAAGACGACCGTGATTAAGGCGATCTCGGGCGTCTACAAGCCAACCGGCGGCAAGATCATGCTGGGCGACGAGGAAGTCGATTTCTCAACGCCCCAGGAAGCCCGCGACCGGGGCATCGAGACGATCTATCAGGACCTGGCCCTGGCCGACAATCTCTCGATCGGCGCCAATATTTTCCTGGGCCGCGAGCCGATGCGGCGGATGCTGGGGCTGATCCCGGTGCTCGACCGCAAGAAAATGAACGACGCGGCCAAAGAGACCATGGCGCTGCTCGACTTTCATGTCTCGCGCATGGAGGCGCCGGTGGCGAATTTTTCCGGCGGTCAGCGGCAGGCCGTCGCGATCGGCCGGGCGGTGTTCTGGGACGCGCAGATCCTGATCATGGACGAGCCCACAGCCGCGCTGGGCGTGCCCGAGCAGCGCAAGGTTCTGGCGCTGATCCACCAGCTCAAGGCGCAGGGGCGCGGTATCATCTTCATCTCGCACAATCTGCAGGACATTTTCGCGGTGTCGGACCGCATTCAGGTCCTCAGGCGTGGCATCGAGGTCGGCGAGCGGCGGATCGCCGAAACGACCCACGACGAGATCGTCAAGCTCATGGTGGGCGGCTGACCGGCCACCCCACGTGTTCGGGGCAAGCGGTAAATTGGACGCGCCGGCGGCACCCGTCGCGCGCAGTCAACCGGCAAATTGGAGCCTAGAGCAATGAAGCGACTGGACAGAAAACTGGCAAATTTCCTATCAGTCGCATAGAAAGAAGGCTTCACCTAGATTGAAGCATGGGCGCTATTCAAAGTACAGTAACACCATAGTGAAAATGGTGTGCCAGGGACCATGCTGATGAAACTTAAAATCGCGACTTGCCAATTTCCCGTGGACGCAGATGTGGAGCGAAACTGTGGTTTTGTGCTTCGGCAGATGACCGCAGCAAAAGAGCGCGGCGCGGACGTCGTCCATTTTTGCGAAACCAGCCTTTCCGGCTACGCCGGCATTGAGTTTTCCTCTTTTGTGGGCTTTGACTGGAAGCTGCTTGAAAGCTGCACCCGGCAGGTGATGGAGCAGGCTCGCAAGCTACGGGTATGGGTGATCCTCGGCACCAGTCACCGGCTGACGGGCAAACACAAGCCGCACAACAGCCTCTACATCATCAACCCTCAGGGCCGCATCATCGACCGCTATGACAAAATGTTCTGCACCGGCGACCGGCGGCAGCGCAATGGTGGCCTGGAGCATTACACGTCCGGCAACTATTTTTGTGTCTTCTCCATACGGGGCATCCGCTGTGGTACGCTGATCTGCCATGACTTTCGCTATGATGAGCTGGTACGCGAATACAAACGACGCGGTGTTCAGCTGTTGTTCTCTTCCTATCACAATGGGCACCTGTCGCGGGCAAGGGTGGAAAAGATGAAGCATGTCCACCCGGTGATCGTACCCGCGACCATGCAGGCCTATGCCGCCAACAATTTCATGTGGATCAGCGCCTGTAACACATCGGCCCGCTACAGTCAGTGGCCCGGATTCTTTGTTCGACCGGACGGACACATCAGCGGCCGTTTGCGGAACAACGTGTCCGGCATTTTGATCTCGTCGGTGGACACCAAGCAGAAACTGTACGACGCATCCGAAGCCTGGCGCGACCGGGCCCTGAAGGGCATCTACCACAGCGGCACGCTGGTTCGGGATCAACGCTCGGCATGCAGGACAGAAATTTGAGAGATCGTATCAGTTTGGCGGAATGGAGCATTGTCATCCTGAG
>CAUYYV010000302.1:0-4325 GCA_963577075.1 Phycisphaerae bacterium | reverse complement strand
GTGTCCCGCCACCAGGCCCGTCAACAGCATGCCAAACAGCCACCGTAAAGATGGTCGTCGAAGCATCAGCGGCATCAACAACGCCAGCGGCGGCAGAAACAGAACATCCACGTACTGCCAGCGTTGGGGCACGAAATAGTCGATGATGATCATCGACATCAACGCAAAGGCGAGCGTGTACCGCACGGGAACGCGACGCCTCCACAGTGGTGCAAGCAGCACCACAAAGACAACGATGCACACGCCCGCCAACCACTTCGTGGCCGCACGCCACCTTGTCGGCGGCAACCACCGGCGCCAAGTTGACACGTCGCGGTGCAACACGGCAAAAAGGTTGTGGACGACAAAATTATATTGGTTGTGCGGCAGCACCCGCCCGAAATTACAACCCTCCACCATCTCCCATCCCGACGGGCGGGCATTGATAGGCACCGGTCGCACCGGGATCAGATCAACGGCGAATTTTTCGTGCATCGCCATATGCTCACCGTAGCGTTGCCAGAGATGCATCCCGCCGACGGGCAGGGTCATGGCGACAAACGCAACCGCCGTGATTGCTGCGGCCGCCGTCATCCTGCCTTGGCGCAGCACCCACAGGAGCAGCAACATCAGCCAGGCCGTCGGCCGAACCGCGGCGACCAGTCCCATGGCGGCACCCGCGAGCCAGCCGCCACGATGGGCACGGACTGCCAGCCAGACGGCAATCGAGATCAACAGCGTCAAATAAACGTACTTCTGCCCCCGCTCGACGTGGAGGCGCCAGAAGTAGCCACCACCGAAAAACACCAGTGCCAACAGCACGAAGATCAGGCGGGGCCGTGCGGGGCGCACCGCACGCGCCAGCAGCGCAATTGAAACGAGCAATGCCGTCCAGCTGAGCAAGAACACGACGTAACGTTGCGTCCGGTACGGCATCCACGAGTGCAAACCGGTGGCAACCAGAAGCGTCGGCGGGTGCACACAGCGCGAGAAGCCCAGTTCATAATACGCCGCCGGGTCGAGAAGCCGCGGGGTTGCCGGCAATTGAGCGGGCGGCTGATACGGGTCGATCCCGTCGAACATGGCGCGAGCACCCACCACCTGCCCGCGCAGGTCGATGCCGCCGTACATGCCCGCGTCACGCCAACTGATGGCAAATGAAACGGCGCACACGACCAGTGCAACCGAGAAGAACATTAACCCCGGCATCCCGATCGTGCGTGGGGTGAGCCCAAAGCAGCGTGCCGCATGAACCGGCAACCGCCACCAGAGCTTCATCGGCCTGTTCAAGGCCTGATTGTCATGTTGTTTGCCACCGGATGGAATGGGCGGATCTCCGTCTAAGCAACGCTATTGTCTTGTCCTTGTTGCGAGGATCGCGTCTAGACTGCGCCGTGCCGGGATGAAATTGGGATCGATTCGCAACGCCTCGCGAAACTGCTTGATCGCCTCATCGAGATTGCCCTGCGAGCGAAGCGCCACCCCGAGATTATGATGGGCATGGGCATCATCGTTTTTGATCTTCAACGCCTTGTGAAACTGCTCGATCGCCTCGTCCGTGCGTTGCATGGAGCCGAGCAGATTGCCGAGGTTCAGATATACCTCGAAGAAGCCCGGGTTGATCCGAATCGCCTCACGATAATGGTGCATCGCCGCTTCGACGGCGCCGGTTCGACCCAGCGTGATGGCAAGGTTGTAGTGAGCCTTGGCAAACTCGGGGTTGATCCGCAGCGCCTCACGGTACAGATGGATCGCCTTGTCAAAATCGCCGCGACGAAATGCCAAGTTGGCGATGTTGTATCTTGACGGCCAGTCGTTGGGGTCAACCTCGATGCGACTTTGAAAGAACGCGGCCTTGAGCCTGCCCCGATCGCCCTCGCTGACCGGCAGCAGTTGCAAAGTCAGTGTGGCCATTTCATCGGTCGACTCGTTGCCGGCCACTACACGGCGAGGCGGATCAAACGGATTGCGCTTGTTGTCAGCGGAATTGTCGTAAGTGTAATGCATGGTAATCGTCGAGCCTGCCGGCAACAGCACCGGCTGCCTGTACCGGTAGGCGTCCTGCCAGTTGAAATCCCAATCTTTGATGCGGATCAGCCATCGGCCGCTGCCGTCGGGCAGCGTGGCAAATACCTGCATGTCTTTTCCCAAGTAGTGCGCGTGCGGAAACACGGCAAGCGCCTGTACGTCCACGGGCGTCACGAATCGGTCCCCGACACGATAATCCTTCTTGCCAGGCGGAATGTCGATGACCGGGGAGCGCAAGATGATCGCAAAGGGATGGCGAGACGGCGGCTCGTCAGTGAAATAGAGTCCGAAACTGGGTTGAATCTGCTCGGGCTTGCCCGATGGCTGCAGGTGCAGTTGCAGCACAAGGTCCATGTCCGGCTGCAGCAACCAGGCCATCCCCGGCGGCTCGACATAGGGCCGGCGCCCGGGCGTCCAAACGATGTATCGGCCGTCAATGGATTCGGCGCCGGCACCCTCGAAGTTCATGCCGCTGAAACCAGCGGCGGCGTCCTGATCATCAAGGCGGCGCGACAGGCCGGTCTGGTCGGCTTCCAGAATGGCGTGGTGCACGATCCGCTTGTTGCCCGGACGCAACTCGACGGCTCGGACATAGCGGGGCTGCTTGACGGGCACGGAGATGACGAAATTTCGATACACGTCGCGACCCTCAGCCGCCAGCGTGTATGGCCTATCCATGGTCACGATCAGATCGGGTTCGCCCAGTTGCCAATCGTCGGAAAAACTGCGTTTCGGTGGAAGATCGGCGGTGTTGCCTTCGGCGGCGCCCTCGGCGGCCCATTGAGCAAGCATGCCGATCTGATCGCTGTCGAGGCCGCGCTGATCCTCAAACTCGGCGTACCCCGGTGATGGCAGCCAAGGCGGCATGAACCGGTCATGCGTAACCTTCACGATTTGGCTGGCCCGTTTCTTGACGTCCTTGTAGCTTAGAAGATCAAACGGCGCCGACTCGCCGGGACGGTGGCAGATCGAGCAGTGCTCGTAAATGATCGGCGCGATGTCTGTCGCGAACGTAAGCGTGTCGGCGGGGCGAGGGCGATAGGGTTGGGCACCTCGGTCCGCCGGATCGGGCGGCGGTTTGTCCGCGGAGACGGCAACTGGAAGCGATGGCAACGACCGTGAACATCCCAATGGCACCAACACGAGCACCACCGGTATTATCAGAATCATAAGTCGAACGACAATCTGTGTTCTTGCGCTGCTCATGGTTCGCGCCGTCTTGTTACGGCTGTCGAATCGGATAGCTGTCAGGGCGGCGACACGGACCTGTTCGGCAGGTCCATGCCCCATCGTTTTGCCTCGTCCGCAATCGCAGGATTCAACCGCACCGCCTTATGATAATGCACTGTGGCGTCTTTAGGACGGCCCATCATCTCAAATACCAGGCCCAACCCGAAATGCGCCTCGGCGTATTGAGGGTCGATCTTTACGGCTTGCTGCAATTGCTCACGGGCCGTGTCGTGTTTATGCTTGCGCGCGTAGGCCATGCCCAAACGGAACCGGGCCTCGGCATTGGTTTGGTCGTGATTGACCACCCATTCAAAGTGCGGCAGCGCCTCGTCCATTTCGCCGGCCGCCTCGAGAGCATCAGCCAACTTGGCATGGGCATCAGCGAAGCCGGGCAACATCTCAATGGCGCGACGAAAATGCCATATCGCCTCTTTAACGGCCCCTCGAGGTCGCAGCTGCAATCCGAGATCGTAATGGGCCTCGAAGCTGGGATGGATCGCCAGCGACATGCGATAGTGACCGATGCCCGCCACCGGGTCCCTGGGCCCGACAATGTCGGCGATGTTGGTGTGTGCCATCCATGCCCGCGGATTCTTCACCAGCGTGTCCCGCCAGAGCGTTTCCAGATCACGATAGATGTGCGTCTGCCGCCAGGTCATCACACCCAGTACCACGAGCACGGTCGCAGCCGTCACAACCGCAACCTTCAGACCCGTCTTGCCGAATCGGACACTGAGGCGAAACAGGGTGGCGGCCGCCAGCACGATCAGGCCCAGACTGGCCAGATACTGAAAATGATCCGCCACGTACGAATATCGCATCGGAAACACGTCAATGAATCCCAGCGCGGGCAGCAGTGTGCCGCCGAACAACAGAACGGCCGTCAATGGTCCACGCCCTACACGACGCCGCAGCAGCCAAAGTCCAACCAGAAGTATGCCGGCATAGGCTGGAAACAGATACTGCCACCACGCCGACGTATCGATCCACCACTTTGGATAGGTGAATACCAACGGCACAGGCCACACGAGTTTGCCCGCATAAAACCAGACGGCTCGGCCAGCGATCAGGCACCGCTGCGCCCAGGA
>CAUYYV010000301.1:0-4345 GCA_963577075.1 Phycisphaerae bacterium | reverse complement strand
GTCGGACTGCTGCACGGCGGCGCGGCGATGGGCGATATCGTGCGGCCGGCGGCACTGTTCGGGGTCGCCAATCGTGATGCGTGGTCCGGCGGCATGACGGTGCTGACCGCCATGGCCAACCTGGCTGCGCAACTCGATGCCGACACCGCCTATTACGCGTTGCTGCAGGGTACCCGGCGGGTCGCCGCCGACTGCGCCGGTCAGCCGCCACGGCGACCGCGCCAACCGCTCAGGGGCACCGACGTACCGCTCGAAACGCTCAAGCGCTGGCTGCGCTACTGGACACTGGTGCGCCACCGCGACGGCGCCGAGCGTACATTGCTGACCGCGATCCACATCGGTGCGTCGCCGCAGGATTTGGCGGACCTGATTTTCACCGCCGCGACCGATCGGTTCTATGCGGACACGGGTCACCTGCTGGACTTTGCCAACAAGGCGTTCGAGCTTCTGGACCTGATCGGCTGGGAGCACGCCGAGCGGGTGCTGCCGGCGATTGTGCCGCCACTGGTGTCGGCGCGCGGCGGGGAGGAGTCGAACGCGTGGCGGCACCCGGTCGACCTGGTCCCGCTGGTCGGCGCCGCGGCCGAGCAGATAGGCGATTGGATGCGCCAAGGCGGCGGCGGCGGGCCGTGGGACGACGCGGTCGGCTTGGCCGAGGCGATTCTCGGCGATGATCCGCACGCGATACTCACCGCGCTGCGCGACGCGGTCTGCGCAGGCGCTACGCCCGTGCAGTTGACGCAATCACTGGCTTATGCCGCTTCGCTTCGCATCGTACGATTCGGTACGGCCAACGAGTTGCCCGACTGGATTACGGCGTTGCACACGTTTACATATTGCAATGCGTTGCACCACGCCGTGGGGCGATGTGCCACGCCGCAAGTGATGCGCGGTCTGCTCCACGGTGCGATGTCGGTCTATCTCGATCGTTTTCTGAACATACCGCCGGCGAAGATGCCGGACAGGCTCGACGATGAATCGACCGATGCGGATACTTTGCGTCATCGGCTGCTCGACCTGCTCGACGGTCGGCACAGAATCAGCGGTGCAGCGCGTGTCATTGCCCGATACGTCCGGTTGGGCCATCCTGTCGACAAGTTGATTGACACCTTCACGTTCGCGGCGGCGCGCGAGGACGTGGATTTCCACACCGTGCAGATGCTCGAAGCCGGCGTCGCGCAATATCGATTGTGGCGGGGCACCGAGCAGGGCGAGTGTATCCTCATCGCGATCGGCCGATACCTGGCCGCGCACAGTCCGACGCAGCGCCGCCTGATGCAGACGGCCACCATCGCCCTGCGCCTGCATCGCGGGGAAAATATTTATGAAGACGACAGTTCATCGTAACCGTGATTGTGCATGCGCCATCAAGAACGCGGAAGGGGTCAATCTGTTGAGCGAGCGTTTTACCGCCCTTGTTTAGCCCATTTAACGGGTTATTCAACGTGAAATGCGATGGTCTGCAAGTCGGACATGAACTCGAGCGTGTGCCGTCCACCGAGCCGGCCGATACCGCTGGCGGTGCCGGTCATGCCGCCGAAGGGAATGTGCGGCTCCCAATAGATCGACTGATCGTTGATCACGACAATGCCGGTGCGTAATTGCTCGGCCCAGCGCCACGCGTTATTGATGTTTTCGGTGAATACGGCTGACGAGAGGCCCAGTTCGCAGGCGTTAATGTGATGCCATGCCTCGTCGTCACTCGAGAACGCGCGGATCGGCGCGATCGGGCCGAAAGTCTCTTCCGTGTTGACCAGGCTGTCGGCGTCGAAATCGACCACAACGGTCGGCTCGCAGAAGAACCCGGGCAGATCGGGCCGCCCGCCGCCGGCGACAATCGTCGCGCCACGCTCGGTCGCGTCTACGAGGTGGGCCGCCATCTTTTCGACCACGCCCATGTTGTTCTGTGGGCCGAGGGTCACGCCTTGGTCCCACACGTCGCCGGGCACCCAGTTTTTCGTTTGACTGACCACCTCATCGACCAATTCGTTTTTGAGATTGTCGGCGACAAAGATGCGTTCGGCGGCTGAGCAGACCTGCCCGGCTTCGTAGAAGCAGGCGTTGGCGATGCCTTTGGCCGCCTTGCAGGGGTCGGCGTCGCCCAACACGACGATGGGACCGTTACCGCCCAGTTCCATCAAGCGGGGCTTGAGCCCGCAGCGAGCGCTGATGATGCGCCCGGTCGCGGAACTGCCGGTCATGGCGATCGCGTGCGTGCCCGGGTTGGCGACGATCTCATCACCGACCTGGGCGCCCGGACCGATCACCAGGTTGATCACGCCGCGGGGCAACCCGGCCTCAACGAGGTAACGCATCAGTGTCACGGCCGTCACGGCGGCGGTCGGTGGCGGGGTCCACACGACGGTGTTGCCCATCACGATCGCAAACGGCAGGTATTCGCTGGGGATCGAGGCGGGGAAGTTCCACGGCGTGATCACGCCGATCACACCACGCGCCCGGCGGAAACTGGTGATCCTTTTATTCGGATCACGCGCCAGCATCGTGCTGCCCTCCAAATGCCGTGCCAGTTCAGCCGCCTGGCGATAGAAGGTGGGTACCAACTGCGCTTCCAGGGCCGCTTCGCGGTGACGCGGCTTACCCAACTCCGTGCAAAGAATGTCGGCCAATTCGCCCTCGTGCGCAGCGATGACCTCGGCCATGCGTATGCACAGGTCCGCCCGGTCAAACAGCGGCACCTTCGACCACGATGCATACGCTTCGTTCGCCGCCGCAATCGCGCGCTGCGCATCATCACGTCCGCCCTGCGGCAACTTCGCAAACGCCTTACCCTTGGCGGGGTTGATCGCATCGTAAGTTATCTCTGAGGCCGCAGCGCACCATTGACCGCCGATATGCATCTCATAATCATCCATGACGAGAGTATACAGTGCATCTACTTGCCGCCAAATATCAGGGTTGCCTTTGCTGTTTCTGGCCTCCTGCCACGGCAGCGTTTGTGATGAAATGTGCGCCCCCATCAGGTGCGCTGATGTCCAACGCAACACTTGCCTGTATTTATCTCAGTCGGCGGGAACATAGAGGCGAAGATCGTCGATTGACGCGGTACCTTCGTAGTAATTGGTGTGCGGGTCGCCGATGATGAAGTAGTCGGGGTAAGCCGATTCGGCGGGCCAGATGTGCTCGATCACGTGCCGACCGAACGGCCCCCGGAGTGTCCACGTCGCATCGAATGAACCGTCGTATTCATCGGGCGTTTGGTTGTAATGCCAGATCGCCCGGCCGTCCTGTACAAAATCACGTCGATAACGATACGTCTGGTGACCCACGAAACGGAAGTGGCCGCGGATCTCCATGGTGTAGCCGGTGGCGTCACGCTCGATGGCAAACCGATAGGTCTGCTTGGGCATCAGTTCGGGTACGAGTTGTACAGCCGCAATCACGCTGCGCCGGCCCGCCTCGCCACCGTACGCAACGCCGCATTCGGTTTCCATCATGGCGCCCGTTTCGCCCTTGCCTGGACCGTTCTTCGGGTGCAGTGGCTCGAAGAACATCATGTTCACCGAATTGTCATGGCTGATGAAGTACCGCCCGTTAGCCGGGTTGCAGGTTTCGAAATAAGCGCGTTTGTCGGGCACGTGGTAGCTGTCCATCACCACCTTTCGATGCAGGTGCATGAGCACGTTGTTGTGCGGTGCGGGGTTCGGATAATCCATGATGGCCAGGTAGTAAAAGCCGTTGTCGCCGCGAACGTCGTACCACTTGTCATAGGGTCGGCTAAACTCTTCGCTGCCACCCCAGGGCCAGGGATGTCGCGTCTTGGCGCCGCCGGGCAGGTATCCGTTGATCAGGCCGTCGTAGTTCCATTGCTCGTAACGGCTGCCGCCGAAGTTCAACGTGACGAGCGTCATCTCGATGCGGTATCGCTTCGGCAGTGCTCGGGTATTGCGGATGATCACGCCGCCGTGATGGTCTGGCTCGACGATGTGCCCGATTGTCCGGCCGCCGGGAAGTGTCGCTTGCGTGAAACTCGGCGGGGTTTCAGGCTTGCCGTCTTTGTCCCGGTCACGCGCCGCCAGTTCGACGGTCAGCCAACCGTCGTGTCCGAGTGGATAGCGTTTTCGATACGTGTGAAACGACGCCAGTTGTCGGCGAAAGTCCACGCCGCCGAGTACCTGAAAATACTCGCCATCATCATCGAACGGGCTGACGTGCCAGGGGCTGTCATCGCCGTGCTCATCCCGCACCCACGCCACGTCACGACCGGGCAGAGGCTTGTCAAACGTCTCTTCGTAGACCAAGCGCCACCGCATCGCACCAGACTCACTGTCGCGGGCGCAGCCACACGCCGCGACCATCCAGCAGATGGCAGCCAGCATCGTTATCC
>CAUYYV010000300.1:0-4346 GCA_963577075.1 Phycisphaerae bacterium | reverse complement strand
CGCTGGCAAAGCAGGGGGTTCGGTTCGCCAATGCCGTTTCACCCGTTCCGATGACGTTGCCCGCCCATTGCACCATGCTCACGGGCACCAATCCGCTCTACCACGGCGTGCACGATAACCTCGATTACAAGCTTGCCCCCGACGCCGTGACGCTCGGAGAGATACTCAAAAATGAGGGGTTCACCACCGGCGCGGTGGTCAGTGCGATCGTGCTCGATCACCAGTTCGGCATGGATCAGGGGTTTGATACTTACGACGATCAACTCGATCCGTTGCCGGCGACCGGCCAACCATCCGCCGAACGCAACGGTGAGGCGGTCAATAGCGTGGGGATCGATTGGCTCAAGCAGCACGGCGGTGAGCGGTTCTTCCTGTTTCTTCACTATTACGATCCGCACTTCAGCTATTCGCCACCCGAGCCGTTTTTCACCAAGTACTCATCGAATCGGTACGCCGGGGAGATCGCATATGTGGATTTCTGCGTCGGGCAGATAATATCGACTCTTAAGTCAATAGGTCAGTACGAATCCACGCTGATCATTGTGACGTCCGATCACGGTGAGATGTTGGGCGAACACGGCGAAAAGTTTCACGAATACTTTATTTACCAGAGTGCGGTGCGGGTGCCCCTGATTCTGCGCCTGCCTGGTACCGACGACGACGCAACCGAGGGGAGCGTCGTCCGGGACCGGGTCGGCTTGGTGGATCTGGTCCCGACGATCTGTGGCCTGCTTGATATCGAACCACCGAAGGTGTTGCACGGCATGGATCTGTCACCGGCACTTCGGGGTGAGTCGTTGGGTCCGCGCGGCAAACCGCTTTACATGGAAAGTCTGTCACCCACGAAATACGGCGCCAACCCTTTGTTTGGCATCATTGATGGCCATTGGAAGTTCATCCACAGCAATCGCCCCGAGTTGTACAATCTAAAAACCGATCCAGTCGAGATCACCAACCACGCCAGGCTTCATACCGGCAAGGTGGTTCTGCTGCGCGACAAACTCAAGAAGGTGCTTGTCGAGCAGTATCGGCCCGACGCCGGGCAGGTGGCCGTGACAGACGCTGCGACGCGTAGAAGGATTGAATCGATCGGATACATCGGCGGTCATGCTCGAAACGAGTTCAGCATCGATCCGGAAAGGGAAGATCCCAAGAACCTGATTGGTTTTCACGCCGACGCCGTCAAAGTTCAGATGCTGATCGACAATGAGGAGTTGCTCGGAGGTGATGGGTTCAGGGATGTTGTGGCGATATGCAAGTCGATGATCGATCGCCAGCCTGATTATGTCAAAGCCTATCTCGACATCGCACAGATGGCCCAGTTGAAGGAGGATTTCGAGGCGGCGGCGCATTGGCTGACACGGGCGCTCGAGCACGCCCCGGACAACAGCGTCGTGCATTGCAAACTGGGCATAGCGATTTTTCATCTGGGTCGCACCAAGGATGCGATCCGTCGGTTCCGTAAGGCGTTGGTACTGGATCCGTATAGCGTTGTGGCACATTTCCATCTGGCCATTGCTTTGCACCTTTCTGATAATTTTGAGGCCGCGATCGGCCATTACGAGAAGGCCATCGAACTTGACCCGAAACGAGCCTATCTATACGCCCACCTAGGCGCCGCGTTGAATGCGCAAGGGGAGACGGATCGGGCCATCGAAGTCTATCGCTACGCACTGGAGTTGGACGGCGAATCGATCACCGCGCATTACAACTTGGCGATAGCGTTGCACGCTCTGGGCCATCGTGACGAGGCGTGGACCCATTTCCGGCATGTGATACGAATCAACCCGGCACTGGGCGACGAGATCGGTAAGGAGTTCGGCGTCCCGGGTGATTGACGTCGGTTCCCCCCGCAGCGTCGCGTTGACGAGGTTGATATTCAACCAAATAATCCATCCGATAATCAGCAAGCTTTGATCGAGTTGATTGGAACACGCCGAACCCGCAATCCTGTAAGCAGATAGCGTGGCCAAGCCAGTCCGGTCAGATGGCCCGGACCTGCCAATTGATGGTTGTGCCTGGTCTCCAGTTATTGCATTAGTCCTTTTGAGGTCTATACTAAGAGTTTCAATCCATCTCGGGGAAGGCAGGTGGACAGAGCCTGAGCGGGCGGAGACTGAATCGATATATCTGATGCACGAGGTCAACGCCGCTCGCGGATGCTGAGGCACGACGGTGGGAGTTCCACAATTGCAGTTTGACGCGGATTCAACAGTTATACGCGGCAACGGGCCAGCGGTTACACGAATCCGGGCCAATCCAGGCGAACACAAGATCCCCTCAATACAGGGGCCCACGTCGTGAGCGATTTTCAACGGCGCATCGCCAATCTCTCGCCGCAGCAGCACGCTCAACTCGAGCGCACACTCCTCGAGCAGCGTGTGGTGGTAGACGAAAAAATCAAGCGGCACGATCCATCAAAGCCCTGTCCCCTGTCGTTTGCCCAGCAGCGGCTTTGGTTTCTCGATCAACTCATCCCCAACACCCCACTCTACAACATTCCTTACGCCGTGCGAATGATCGGCACGCTCAACGTCGAAGCGCTGCGGCAAGCACTCGACGTCATCGTTCAGCGACACGAGGTGTTGCGAACTACGGTCGGCGCCGATGATGAAGGGGAGGTGTTTCAGGTCATCAGCGAAAGCCGGTCTATCGAGTTAGCCATGCACGACCTGACAGATGTCACCGACGGCTTGTCGCGGCAGACACGGGTTGAAGAGTTATTACAGAACGAGGCACGTCGGCCGTTCAATATCACAACGGACCTGATGATCCGCGCCATGCTCGTGTGCGAGGCGGACGATCAGCACGTCCTGCTGATCGTGATGCACCACATCGCCTCGGACGGTTGGTCGCTCGACGTGCTTGCCCGCGAATTGGAGGCACACTACGCGCACTTCTGCTCCGGCGGTCAGGCGGACACCCCCGCGCTTCCTGAATTGCCCATCCAGTACGCAGATTATGCCGCCTGGCAGCGTCACCGACTCAGCGGCGAGGTGCTCGAGCGGCTGCTGTCATACTGGCGTGAGCAGCTCGGTGGCGCCCCGCCATCTCTGGACCTGCCCACCGATCGTCCACGGACACACATTCAGACTTTCGACGGCCGACAGCAGCGACGGATGCTGCCGGGCGAATTGGTCCGGGCGTTGCAATCCTTGAGCGTTCAGGAAGGCGCCACGCTGTTCATGACCTTGCTAGGCGCATTCAACGTGTTGCTGAGCCGATACAACGGTCGGGACGATATCGTGTTGGGCACACCGATTACAGGTCGCAATCGAACGGAAACGGAGTCTCTGATCGGGTTCTTCGTCAACACGCTGGCGGTGCGGATCGATCTTTCAGGCAACCCGACATTTCGCCAGTTGCTGGCGAGGGTGCGCGACACGATGCTAGGCGCTCTTTCCTGCAACGATGTCCCCTACGAGAAGCTGGTTGAAGAGATGGACCCTCAGCGGAACATGAGCCAGTCACCTCTTTTTCAGGCCGCTATCGCTTATCACCACATGCCACAACACACCATGCGGCTTGGATCTTTGAATCTCCAGAAAATCGATGTGACGACCGGCACCTCCAAGTTTGATCTGACATTGTCACTTACTGAGACATCGAACGGTCTGTGCGCGTTGCTGGAATACAACGTCGGCCTGTTCGATACCAGCACGATCGATCATATGCTAGGTCACTATCATGCCTTGCTTGAGTCGATTGTGTGCGATCCGGACAAGAGCATCGAACAAATGTCCATGATGAGTGAGTCCGAACACCACCAGGTGGTCGTATCTTTCAACAAAACAGCAACCACTTATCCATATCCCGACGATAATTCTATTCACCATATGTTCGAGCGGCAGGTCGCCGCCACCCCGAATGTCATCGCGGTGGTCTTCGATGAAATCCGGCTGACCTACTCGCAATTGAATGAACGCGCAAATGCCTTGGCGTGCCATTTACGATCACTGAAAGTGGAACCTGATACGCCCGTTGGCGTCTACATGAATCGATCATTGGAGATGGCCGTTGCCGTGCTCGGCGTGCTGAAGGCCGGCGGCGCCTATCTTCCGCTCGATCCGGGCCATCCGGGTGCAAGGATCGCATGGATGCTGCGCGAGTCATCGGCGCCGGTATTAATAACCCAGCGTGCACTCAGAAAGGCACTTCCAGGCACCATGATTACGACGGTGCTTCTTGACACAAGCGGGCAGGTTGCCGGATCAACCAGCAAGGACGTTGTCGACCCGATCGACAACCAGATTACGGGCGACCATCTTGCATATGTTATCTACACCTCCGGATCGACTGGAACACCCAATGGCGTGGCGGTAAGCCATGGCGCCATCTGCAATCAC
>CAUYYV010000299.1:0-4348 GCA_963577075.1 Phycisphaerae bacterium | reverse complement strand
GAAGGTGCCGTGATCTTCGACCGCAGCAAGGCAATCGATGCCGCGTTGCCGTCCACGAGCATCCACGTGACAACGGACACCACCACGAACACCGATTGGCGTGGCGGGATCGCATGGAACGACAACCACGTGACGTTCAACACCAGCTCGATCCTTGAAAGGACGAGGTACGGGTCCAAGGCGGGGACGGACGACGACCTGTTCGTGGAGGACACGGGCCAGGGATCGGGGCTTGGGCTTTGGAGCACCGGCGCTGTCTCCGGATGGTGATCGTCGCTGCAACGGCTGTCGGTTATCGCGACAGCATAAACTGATTTGATTGACCGGTCGGCGTCAGCGCCGACCGGTCTTTTTTTTCCTGTCCAGGCCAATGCGCCTGGCGGGGTCCGGCAAGGCGGTTTGACGGAGGGAGCGGGTCACGGTATCAGTATCACATGGGAGCCACTGCCAAGATCGTTGCCGAGGGGATCACTTTTGATGACGTCCTGCTGCTGCCAGCCCACAGCCAGGTGGTACCGACCCAGGTCGATGTCTGCTCGCAACTGACGGCGCGGGTCCGCGTCAACATCCCACTGCTGTCGGCGCCGATGGACACGGTCACCGAGTCGGCCCTGGCAATCGCCTTGGCCCAGGAGGGCGGACTCGGCGTCATCCACAAGAACCTGTCGATCGACGAGCAGGTACGCGAGGTGGTCAAGGTCAAGCGATCGGCCAATGGGGTCATCACCGACCCTATCATCCTCGGGCCCGACGCGCCCGTCGGCGACGTCCGCCGAACCATGCAAGACCAGAACATCTCCGGCGTACCGGTCACCGAGCGCGGCCGGCGCGACGACAGGGTCGTCGGCATCATCACTCGCCGCGACATGATGTTCCTTGCCGATGACGATGAGAAAACCGTTGGCGACGTGATGACCAGCCAACCGCTGATCACCGCCGACCCGGACACCACGCTCCAGCAGGCCGAAACGATTCTCAACCGCAACAAGGTCGAGAAACTGCTGCTCGTCGACGAGGGGATGCACCTGACTGGCCTGATCACGATGCGTGACATCACGAAGCTGCGCCAGTTCCCCAACGCCTGCAGGGACGACCGTGGCCGGCTTCGCGTCGGTGCAGCGGCGGGAGTACATCAGGATGACCGGATTGCCGCCTTGATCGACGCCGAAGTTGACGTGATTGTTATCGACAGTGCTCACGGCCACAGCGCGGACGTGATCGAGACGATTAAGGCAACCAAGGCCAAACACGACATCGATGTCATCGCCGGCAACGTCGCGACCCGCCAAGGCGCCGCCGACCTGATCCGCGCCGGCGCCGACGCGGTGAAAGTCGGGATCGGCCCGGGATCAATCTGCACGACACGGATCGTCACCGGCGTGGGCGTGCCCCAGATCACAGCTATCATGAACGCCTGCGAGGCGGCCGAGGCGGCCGGCATACCGGTCATCGCTGACGGCGGCGTGCGCACCAGCGGCGACATCAGCAAAGCGATCGCCGCCGGCGCATCGGCGGTCATGCTCGGGTCTTTGCTGGCCGGACTGGACGAATCGCCGGGCGAAATGGTGATCCACATGGGCAGGCGTTACAAGTCGTACCGCGGCATGGGCTCGCAGGGCGCCATGATGGCGGGGTCGGCTGACCGATATCGTCAGCAGGGCGTCGGTGGCGGCAAACTGGTGCCCGAGGGTGTCGAGGGCCGAGTTCCGTATCGCGGGCCGCTCAGCGAGTTCACCTACCAGTTGGTCGGTGGCCTGCGCGCGGGCATGGGCTATTGCGGCACGCCGGACATTGTGTCGCTGCAAACGGATACCCAGTTCGTCCGCGTCAGCGCCGCGACCGTCGCCGAGTCGCACCCGCACGATATTACGATCACGAAGGAAAGCCCCAACTACTCGGTCGAATACAGCGCGGCGGGCGAGGTATAAAGCCCCCAGCCAGAAATTGAAGATGATCACGGGCATGTCTTCACTTCGCATTTCCGACTTCGCGCTTGCACACGGAGACCCCTCGATGGCCGGCCACAGCAAATGGGCAAACATCAAGCACCGCAAGGCCCGCCAGGACGCCAAGCGCGGCAAGGTGTGGAGCAAATGCTCACGCGCGATAATCATGGCGGCGAAAAATGGTGGGAGCGACCCGGCGAAGAACCTGACGCTGCGCTACGCCATCGAGGAGGCCCGCGCCGTCAACATGCCCAAGGACACCATCACCAACGCCATCAAAAAGGGCACCGGTGAGTTGGATGGCGTCCACTACGAAGATATTGTCTACGAAGGCTACGGGCCCAACGGTGTGGCCGTCATGCTCGACATCCTCACCGACAACCGCAACCGCACCGCAGGCGAAGTTCGCAAAATATTCGAGCGCGGCGGCGGCAACCTCGGCGCGACTGGCTGCGTCGCGTTCGTCTTTAACCGCAAGGGACAATTATTCGTCTCAAAAGACGAGTCTGATGAGGATCGCATCATGGAACTGGCGCTTGAAGCCGGCGCCGAGGACGTCACCGACGAGGGCGACACCTGGCAGATTCTGACCGATCCGGCTCGATTTACCGCCGTCAAGGAAGCGATTGAAGCGGCCGCGTTGGCGATCGAAGCGGCCCAGATCGCCCAAGTCCCCGACAACGCCGTCACCTGCACCGGCAACGATGCACGCAAGGTCATCAACCTGATGGAAGCGCTTGAGGATCATGACGACGTGCAAAAGGTGTACGCCAACTTCGATATCCCTGACGAAGAGTTGGTGGTGGATGATTAGGGATGATGGTTTCACCACACCCCGCGCCAAACGCCGATTACTGACCACCGCCCCATGCTTCGCTACACCGTTCATTTCGTCGGCCACGTGCAGGGCGTCGGATTTCGATATGCGACACGTAACGTGGCGTTGAGTTTCAACGTATCGGGCTGTGTACAAAATCTCCGCGACGGCCGCGTGCAAATGGTAACCGAAGGTGAGCGCAGTGAACTCGATGCGTTCGTGGCCGCGGTATGCCAACACATGGCAGAGTACATCAGCACCCACGAGATCGTCGAGTCGGTGGCGACGGGCGAGTTCGGCCTGCCGGGCACGTTCGATATCAGACGGTGACGGCAGGGCGAGAAGGTATAAGTCAGACGCGGGGGCGATTGAAAACAACGATTCGTTTAGCCGCGACCCGCAGGAGATCCCGCCGCCGTCATGTGTGAAATGCAAATCCTACGCACGAAGTGGCATTGTGGACGTTACCACGCTGCACATCACGGTTCATTCCGCAAAGGGGACATCCAACAACCTGTCAGTGCCTTCGGGCCAGGTGTCGCGTGGCTCGTAGCCGGTCACTTGTTTTGCCGATGACAGGTCCATGGCATCGAACTTCCTGCCCCTGCTCTGTGCGGGAATAACCGCGAAGCGCACGTTCTCAGCCTCGACGGCCAACGCGAAGGCGCGACCCGCGTCGCCCGGACTCAGATAGTAACACTGATGCCACTGGTCGCGGTCGATCCTGTCGATCATCTCCTTGCCGCGCGGCAGCCAGCCGGGCCGGATGACGATGATGCTCATGTCGTAGAGTCGGCTGTACATCTCGCCCATCGCTTCGGCCCAAACCTTTGCCAGAGCGTAATGGTTCACGGGGGCAGTGCCTTCATCGAGGCGAACCGGTCGCTTGCCATAACTGTCCAGTCCCCAAGTCACCTGGATCGAGCTGGTCAGCACGAGACGGCGAACCTTGTGCCGCAACGCCACCTGGCAGACGTGGTACAGGCCAACAACGTTATTAGGAAGCAGTTTTTCCATGAAGTTGTCTTCATCGGGCGTAGCCGCGAGATGGACCACGGCGTCGCAGCCGGCCATGGCCGCGTCCATCGACTGCGGATCGGTCAGGTCGCCGATCCGATTGTCGTCCACCCAGGGTGACGGTCGTCGATCGAACCCCCGCACCTGGTGACCACGTGATCCAAGCTCACCACAAACAAACCGCCCGATCGCACCCGCACTACCGGTGACCAGAACGACTTGTTTACCACTTGCCGCTTCGCCCATGGCTGGATTGCCCTTATCTGCTGCGTCACCACGTCCTGTGCCGACTAGAATCAAGGATACCACGCCGGCGCGCGCTGCCCAATCCCACGCCGATCCGAACGCCGCGTGGCGGCGGCTGAATTGTTTGCCATCTGCGATCGGGCTACGCTTATCGACTGATCAGAGCCACGCCACCGCACGCGATCCCTGAATGTTCATACCCATCCGGACCGATCGACGACTGCTCCACACGCCGTGGGTCAACTACGCGCTGATCGCCGCCAACTTGCTGATTTTCATGGCAACGCACAAGCAGGTCGCTCAAGTTGCGATTTGGCTTGAG
>CAUYYV010000298.1:0-4396 GCA_963577075.1 Phycisphaerae bacterium | reverse complement strand
GAGACGATGCCGGTGTCTACGGTGCTGCCTTGCTGGCGCGAAAGCAATTGAAGAAAAAATGAAAAAAATGTGAATCTGGGCAATTCTGGTCTTGATTCGCCCATTCAGATGCTGTACAAATTTCGGGTTGGCTGATGTAGGTGTCCGATGAGTGCTAACAAGAGAGCTTTCTCCCCTCCGCCCCGTTGTCGCTTCGGCGGCAGCGGGGTTTTATTTTCACGAAAAAAAGCCTATATTTGGGGTATACCGGCTGAGCCGTGGCTAGATATGGGGGTGGGCGTAATGTCCGATCGAGTACCGAGCTGCTCGGGGTCGGTCCGGCAGATCGGTGATCCACCCATGAATATTTTGGATGTTGACCTTCCGCGTTTGCGATCGATCGCCATACTTGATTAGCAATATTACATGTGTATATAGTATATTCTTGTTCAGCTTTGGCTGGCTGAGCGTAGCCTTACCACCACCTGCCGGGTGCGCGGACCATCGAACTCGCACAGGTACACGCCTTGCCATCGTCCCAGCACCAGTCGCCCTGCCTTGACCAGCACCGTGACGCTTGATCCCATCATTGACGCCTTGACGTGTGATGCGCTGTTGCCTTCGGCGTGACGGTAGAAAGGCTGCTGCCAGGGCACCATCTCATCGAGTTGCCGCAGCATGTCGTGGACGACGTCCGGGTCAGCGTTTTCGTTGATCGTGACCCCCGCGGTGGTGTGCGGTACGTATACGATCACCTCGCCGTCACCCAGGCCTGTGGCGCTGACGGTTGATTGGACCTGCACGGTTACATCCACCATCTGGTCCCGGCTGCTGGTGCGGACGTCGAATGAGGTCACGCGAGCATGTTAACCGATGGTCAATCGATATGACGTCACGCCGGTTTTCCGGTAGATTTGAGCGATGGCATGTGAAGTGACGACTGGTCCACAATGAAATTGGCCGTTGCAAGACAATTGACCGCGGGTGAATCACGCGTGGCACTGACGCCGCAGGTGGTCAAAAAGCTTGCAGGCGCTGGCCTCGAGGTGCTGATTGAATCGGGCGCCGGCACAGGCGCGCACCACGACGACGCCAGCTACACCGAAGCGGGTGCAGTCATCGTCGCGTCATCGGAGGCTGCGTCGCTGTGGCAGCAGGCCGATCTGGTTGTGACGATCGATCCACCCGGCACCGACCAGATCGGACATCTGCGCCGCGGCGCCGTGTTGATCGGCATGCTTGCGCCGCTGCGGGATACCGACACGGTCACCACGCTGGCCGAGTCAGGGGTCACGTCTTTTTCGATGGAGTTCATTCCGCGGATCAGCCGGGCCCAGCCGATGGACGTGCTCAGTTCGCAGGCGAACATCGCCGGTTACAAGGCGGTGCTGCTGGCCGCGAACGCCGGATCAAAGATCTATCCGATGATGATCACCGCGGCGGGGACCATCGCGCCATCGCGCGTGCTGGTCATCGGTGCGGGCGTCGCCGGGTTGCAGGCGATTGCGACGGCCAAAAGACTGGGCGCAATCGTCGAGGCGTACGATGTTCGGCCGGTCGTCAAGGAGCAGGTTCAGAGCCTAGGCGCCCGATTTGTGGAACTGCCGATCGAGACCGGCGACGCCCAGGCCGAAGGCGGGTACGCCAAAGAGCAGAGCGACGAGCAACGCCGCAAGCAGGCTGAGTTGATGGCCAAACACGTCATCGGCGCGGACGCGGTGATCAGCACCGCGGCCGTGTTCGGCAAGGCGCCGCCACTGCTGATTACCCGGGACGTGGTCGAGCGGATGCACAGCGGTGCGGTGATCGTGGACATGGCCGCCGACGCCGATGCTGGGCGGGGCAACTGCGAGATGACCGAACCAGGCAACGACGTCACGACGCCCGGTGGTGTGCTGATTGTCGGCCATACCAACCTGCCCTCGCTCGTGCCGGTACATGCCTCGCAGGCGTACGCCAACAACATGCACGCGTTGCTCAAAGAGCTGATCGTGGACGGGCAGATCAAACTCGACCTCGAGGATGAGATTCAGAAAGGTGCGATGATCACGCACGACGGACAGATCGTTAATGAGATGGTTCAACAGGCATTGCAGCCCGCGTAAATGTCTGACGGAAGCGTCACGTACGGCGCATCGGTGAGCCCGAGAGGTTTAGTTTATGGAACAGTTATTGATTCCCATCACCATCTTTGTGCTGGCGATTTTCATTGGCTTCGAGGTCATCACCAAGGTGCCCTCGACGCTGCACACGCCGTTGATGAGTGGGTCGAACGCGATCAGCGGAATCACCATCATCGGCGCGATCATGTGCTCGTACAGCGAATCGCTGGGCAGCCTGGGCGTTGTCCTCGGCGTGCTCGCGGTGGTGTTCGCCACGATCAACGTGGTCGGCGGTTACGTCGTGACCAATCGCATGCTGAAGATGTTCAAGAGTAATCGATGAACCTTAGCGACGGGGATTGCCTCGTGTTCTGCAACCGGGGTAGTTGAACAGCGGGCAAGCCCGCTCGACAAGCAAAGGACAGAAAGATCAACCACATGATCACCGTTGCGATCAACGCCGAGACGATCGTCAATTACGTGTACCTGTTGGCCGCGGTGCTGTTCATCTTCGGGCTGAAGATGCTTGCGAACATCAACACCGCTGCGCGGGGCAACCTGGTCAGTGCATTGGGCATGCTGCTGGCTGCGGGGGCGACGCTGTTCTTGGTTACCGGTGGTCAACTGATCAGCCTCGCATGGATCGGGGTGGCCCTGATGGTCGGCACGGTCATCGGCCTGCTGCTCGCCTTGAAAACCTCCATGACCGGCATGCCGCAGATGGTCGCCCTGCTCAACGGCTTCGGCGGCATTGCGTCCCTGCTGGTTGCCTGCGGTGATTATCTACGCACTCCGTCCAATCAATTGGATATCAAGCCGGGCTATGTACTGTTGACGACCGGCTTGGCGGTGTTGATCGGCGGCGTGACATTCACCGGTAGCCTCGTAGCATTCGGCAAATTGCAGGGATTGAGGATCACGCCCGGAAGACCCGTCCAGTTTCTCGGCCAAAAGGTAATGATCGCGCTGATGGTGCTTGCCTGCACCGCGTTGTCGATATATCTGATCACTGATCCGTCTTTCGGCGTGGCGTTGGCCATCATTGCGGCCGTGTCCTTGCTGCTGGGCATCCTGCTGGTCATTGGCATCGGCGGGGCGGACATGCCGGTGGTGATCTCGCTGCTCAACAGCTACTCGGGGACCGCCGCGGCGATGGCGGGGTTCGTGCTCAGTAACAACGTGCTGATTATCACCGGCTCGTTCGTGGGTGCGTCGGGGATTATTTTGACCAACATCATGTGCAAGGCGATGAATCGATCCCTTACCAACGTGTTGTTTGGCGGCGTCGGCGCGCCCGGAAAGACGAAAGCCGGCGGCGAAAGCGGCGCACAGGGCACGGCGCGCGAGCTGTCCGTCGAGGATGCCGCCATCCAACTCGACGCCGCCCAACTGGTCATCATCGCGCCCGGCTACGGCATGGCCGTCTCCCAGGCGCAGCACAGCGTCGCGGATCTCGCCGAGCAGTTGCAGAATCGGGGCATCACCGTCAAGTACGCGATCCATCCCGTCGCCGGCCGCATGCCCGGTCACATGAATGTGCTGCTGGCCGAGGCGAACGTGCCTTACGAGCAGCTTTGCGACCTCGAAACGATCAACCCCGAGTTCGAGCAGGCGGGTGTCGCTCTGGTCATCGGCGCCAACGACGTGACCAATCCCGCCGCCCGTCACGCCAAGGACTCGCCCATCTACGGCATGCCCATTCTCGACGTCGATAAGGCCCGATCGGTCATCGTCATCAAGCGCAGCCTCAACCCCGGGTTCGCCGGCATCGAAAACGAGCTATATTTCCGGCCCAATTGCGGCATGCTCTTCGGCGACGGCAAGGCCATGGTCAACGCCCTGGTCGGCGAATTGAAGGATTCTTGATCGTAAGCGCATCTGCACGTGCGCGTGCTGCGGATCGCTTGCCGGGCGGTCAGGCACGCTGCCAAGCGGCGCGTTATAGCTCCAAGACTTGTCAACCTGACGGATCGACAACAACCCCACATTGCTGCTGGCAGGTATTTTCTTCGCCTTCGAGGGCGTGCACCGTGGCTACGGCGCGACGGCGGGCATCGGGCATGTCAAACGTCGACCCCGGAGCCCACGAGCTTGATGTGCTTGGTGGCGCTTGGCGCAATGCTGATGCATCGGCACGCCTAGCCCATCTGACATGACCCGGCGGGGTTGCCGCACGTACCGCAGGACGTGGCCGGAAGTGTCATGTCGCTCGGTTGGCTGGCCCCAGCGGCGAAAACGCTGTGTTTGCGGCGGGTGCTGGACTTGCCGCAGTAATCACAATCGATCGGGTCGTCGACCGCACTCATCTGACGCAA
>CAUYYV010000297.1:0-4408 GCA_963577075.1 Phycisphaerae bacterium | reverse complement strand
TCACGCCGACGCCGGGCCCGTGCTCGCCGCGATAATCGAGATGCGCGGTCATGTCCACGCTGTCGGGGCGCTCGACGCCGAGCAGGCCAAACATATCCCATTGCGTTCGCACCTGCGGGCCCGCGTTGCTGTCAAACCCGACGCTGGCGCGGCGAAGCGGAATATCACTGGCGTCGCCGGCAAACCCCGGCAACCAGCCGATCGGCATCTTGCCCACTTGCGGTGTGATGTCGCGTACATCGACGTGAGGCACCGTCGTCCCGTCGCTGTGCTGGCGCAAGTCGACCTTGATCGTGCTGGCTGCTATCGAAAAATGCGGCTCGGCAAACTCGCTGGTGGTCAGCACGACGCCCTGACCCGTCCAACTGGTTGACGATGCCTGACGCAGCGTCTGAGCGCGCACATAGATCGGCACCTGGTGCCTGACGTCCCATGTATAAAACACCGCGTCGAGCACGACCGCTTTGTCCTGCGACGGATCGTAGTACACCCGCGGGGCGCGGATCGTGTACGTGCCGTCGGTGACAATCACGTTCTCTTCAAGATACACGCCGCGTACATCCTTCGGATCAATCCGCCCCAGATCGAGCGACACCTCGGCATCCTCGGCCATGAATATCACCGCACTTTGGCATCGCATCGTCACGGTGCGCCGCGTCTCGAAATCCTGATACGCCACGCTCACGCCGCCGTAGAACATGTGCATCATGCCCTGCGGCCCCTTGCGACTGCCGGCCGCAGAACCCCAATCGAGCACGAGCGTGCCCCCGGGCGGCAGAAACCGTTGCGGCGTTTCACTTGGTGCCGGCGCCGGTCTCTGTGGCGTGACACCGAGCGCGGCACCGGGGGTGATACTGGGGGTGATGCCGGGGGTGACCGTGGGCACAGGCGGATACACGGGCCCGGCGTCGGCGAATTCCAGCAGCGGGCCTTTCACCACCGTGAGGTATCGCCGCATCCGCTGGGCGGCATGGACAACCAGTTCGTCGTCCGGCGGCCCATCGACTCGGTCGAGCAGGTCCACGAACAGCTTCACGCGGCCCGTGGTCGATACGGTCACCAACAGCCTGCGAGCTTCGGCGCTTACCCGACCGCTGCCGCCTAACCGCTGGGCGCCGTACAGGTAGACGGACAGATGCCGGATCAACCGGCCGGGGCGATGTTGCGTGTCGATCCGCACGACGGCACGGCGGGCCTTGAAACCGTAGCTGCCCACCTCGATGGTTACGTCCTGCTCGATCAACAGGTAACGGGCGCCGCCTTGCTGCCAGGTGGTGGCTTTGGCGGCGGTGAGTACGGCGTCGGCGTCAACAAAGGGCTGTGCCAGCGGGTCGTCGATCGACGGAACATCAGGACCCCCGTTGGCCCACGCTCGACCGCACCACGGTCCGGCCGACGCGACCAGTACGGCGGCGATCACCAACCGAGCCGCCGCGCGATCCACAGCATGTTCCCTGATCGTCGTCCACAAGTGTAACTGCATGTGTCAGCGATTCCTGGCGATTCGCGACCGCGATTATAGAGACCACGCCGACCAATCACCAATACCCCCTGATAGCCTGATAAATCGTCAGTGGCGGCGCCAACGCAGCACGAACGCCGGCGGCAAGTTCACCAGCACGACCGGGCTTCGCGTGTGGGGGCCGAATACGCCGGCCATCCGCCGACGGAACCGCACCGCCGTCGGCAAGGTGTAGGCGTGCAGGTACTGAAACGTGCGAAACTCACCGCCGGGCCCCAGCAACTGATCAAGCGCGGCGATGATACCGTCCTGCGCCGAAGGCGCCAGGCTCGCAAACGGCAGACCGCACAGTATCGCTCGCACCGGCGGCAACTGCGCCTCGGCGTGGTGCAATCGCGCATCCTCGGCTGACCCGAGCACGAACCGCAACCGCTCGTACCGCCGTCGCAGCAGTTCGACGAACCTCGGTTCACGCTCAATGCCCAGGTAATGTGTCGGCTCGGCCAACACCTCCGCAATCGTCGAAGTGAACGAACCCGTGCCCGGCCCGAACTCGAGCACCGACTCGTCCTGACCTATCTCGAGGCCCGCCACCATCGCACGAGCCAGCGCCGCCGAACTGGGCGCAACCGCACCGATCCGACCGGGGTGGCGCACGAACACGCTGAAAAACTGAACCGCGTCCCTGACCATTGTCATTTTTCTCATCGCCGCGCACCATCCCGACGACAACCATCGGTCATGACCGAATCACGTGCACCGCCACTGGTTTGACTGCCATTCGTCGTCGTTCACCAACACCCCCGCCAGGATTCGAACCTGGGACCTGCGGTTTAGAAGACCGCCGCTCTATCCAACTGAGCTACGGGGGCAACCCATATTTTTCAATGGCTGACGAGAGTAATCTTATGGATATATCGGAGGCCGATCACCCGCTTCGACACCCAACAGCCCCCAAGGCGGCTTCGGCGCCAAGCAACGATCCTCGATCCGCAGCGGACCCGCCATGATGCCCAAGTCTATCCTCAAGGATCCGACCAAGCCACCAAAGTTTTGCCAATGACCTAACGTCGTAGCGATTCAGTCGGCCCACCTGATCCACCGACAGATCGACCATCTGGACGCCAAACGAATTGCTCGGCCTCTTGCCGTCAAGATCGTGCATCTGCGATATCGGGATCGGACGTGTCTTGAGCCTGGTCTTCGCTGACCATCAATGTCCGCGCCCAGGCGATGCCCAGCGCCGTGCCCAGCACGCCCGCCGAGGCGTAATGAATCGGAAGCGCCATGGCCAACCCGGGCAGGCGCTGCGACGTGCGCAGCGTCACGTCCTGCCATGCCGACAGCAGTGCGGCCGAGTTGTCGAACTTGAAATAGACATAGGCGTATACGGCGATCGCCAGGATCGCCGGGCTGAAAAACATGCCGTACGGGCCGGCCTGTGACAGAAACAGTTGCGCTATCAGCGTCGCCAGCGTAAAACTGATAATCAGGCCCACAATCACCTGTGCCGTGTCACTGGTTGCGACATCGCCGGTCGGAATGAGCAGCCAACCCAGCAACGCGGCGCCCGCAGCGCTAGCCAGCGTGGCGAACCAGGTGTGCGGGTGCAGCAAACGGCTGTCACGGTCATCGTAATCGGGCACGGCCACCGCCAACCACGCCAGCCCGAGGCGTAGCTTCGGGCGTAGCACCACGATCAACGCGATCAGCATGGCGAGGATCACCTGCCACATCAATACCTCGCCGATCAAGCCCAGGTACCCTTCGCCTGGCTCCATCCGCAGCCACCAGCCCTCGATAGAACCTCCGCGGGCGGCCGCAATGCACAGCGACGCGCTGGCGCAGAGCACACCGTTGGCGGGGTGCCCCGTCGCGGCGACCACCAAAGCCAGCGCCAGCGATGGCGCTGCGGCTGCCAGCGCCGTCGCCCACGCCCTGACAGCGCCCCCGGATGCACCCAGCAGGCTCAGGCCTGTCGAGCCGTCCGGCGCAACTAGGCAGGGCAGCGCCACCAGCCACACCCAAGCGCCCACACCGACAGCCACGGCGATGACCAGTCGGTGCTTGGCAGCTTGGGACATTGGATCATCCTATCTTTTTTTGACAACTGGACAGTTCTGTGCCCGGTCCAACATTAACACAACCACGGCCAACGATCGGACAGCTTCGATTACAATCGCATCATAGCGGCAACAGTTACGGCATGTAAAGGTTTATTTAGCAGGAAATTACGTCGATAAGGCCGGCGATTGATGGGCCCATACGGCATTCACCGCCGGCCACAAGAATGGGCATTATGGCTCGCACTTTGTATAAGATTTTGGAAAAATTAGTAGAACCCCTTGATATTTCAGCCGGAAAAGCGCAGAATAAGACGTTGTGGGTTTTACGAGGCGAGCGTTTCGCTTCGTGTGGTGCGTGACCGAGGTCCGTTTCGGCCCCATGCACCCGCAGACGCGTTTCCTTAACCGTCCAAGTTATGCGTCGGATTTGGCGCGCCGCGACTGCGGGCACATGTCGTGCCGTGGGGGCATTGTTTCACAGGGCCATTGATTATTCATTCTTTCTAGAGGAGCGTGTGACATGGTTAGAAAAAGAGCATTTACTCTCATCGAGTTGCTGGTGGTGATCTCGATCATCGCACTGCTGATCGGCATCCTGCTGCCGGCTCTTGGTGCCGCGCGGCGTAACGCGCAGCGGATGGAGAACAACACCCGCCTGCGTGGCATCCACCAAGGTGCCGTTCAGTACTCCCAGGGCAACAAGACGGCATTCCCCGGCCTCGGTGGCGACGAAGACAGCGGGTTGTGGGGCCTTACCCCTGGCGAAATGCGTGGCACGAACGCACGCATGGCGATCATGTGGCAGAACAACTACTACACCGCCGACTTCATGATCAGCCCGCTCGAAAGCCTCACCGAGGCGAGCACACAGGTCACGACC
>CAUYYV010000296.1:0-4418 GCA_963577075.1 Phycisphaerae bacterium | reverse complement strand
GTGTCATCCGGTCGGTTAGAATCACTGTGTCCACTGTACCGAAACAGGCATGAGGCCGCACCATGACCGCCGAGGAAAATCTGAGCCGACTGGGCATCACGCTGCCGTCGCCACCGGCACCGGTCGCCGCCTACGTGCCATGGGTCCGCACGGGCAACATCGTCATGACCTCCGGTCAGCTGCCGTGGGTCGGCGAGCAGATGCGTTACGCCGGCAAGCTCGGTGCGGAATTGACCGACGAGCAAGGCTACGAAGCGGCCCGGCTGTGCGCGATTAACGCCATCGCGCAACTCAAGGCCGCGACGGGCGACCTGGAAAAAATCCGCCAGCTCGTCCGGCTGGAAGGCAACATCCACTGCGCCCCCGGTTTTCGCGGTCATCCCGGGGTGCTCAACGGCGCGTCGGACCTGATGGCCGAGGTGTTCGGCGACCGTGGTCGACACACCCGCACGGCCCTGGGCGTCAACGAAATGCCCTGTGACGCCGCCGTGCAGTTGAGCGTGTTTGCCGAGGTTGAAGACTAAAGGCCGCCGTGAAACACCTGCGTCGAGAGTTGTGGTTCCAGTCGCCGCACAGGCGCGATTACATCAACATCACGGAACAGGTCGAATCGCTTGTTCATGAGAGCGGCGTGCAAAATGGCCTGTGTCTTGTCAACGCGATGCACATCACCGCCAGCGTGTACATCAACGACGCCGAGTCCGGGCTGATTGGTGACTACGACGACTGGTTGGAAAAGCTGGCTCCGCACGCGCCGACATCGCAGTACCGTCACAACGACACGGGCGAGGATAACGCCGATGCCCATCTAAAACGACAGGTCATGGGACGACAGGTCGTTGTCGCCATCACCGATGGCAAGCTCGATTTCGGCCCGTGGGAGCAGATCTACTACGGCGAGTTCGACGGCCGGCGCCGTAAACGCGTATTGGTCAAGATCATCGGTGAATAGACGCCTTGCCACGCAAGCGGACAAGCTCGTGCGCCGGGTGCGGCGTCACTGAACAAACTGGCCGATCAACCGGTTCACGGCGGCAGCGGCTTCCATGGGCAGCATGTGGGCATGGTCGGCGAATAGTTCGACTTGGACGGAGTCGGGCAGGCCGTCGGCGTGCGTCGGGGGGATGATCTTGTCCCTGGCGCCCCAGAGGACGAGCTTAGGGGCCGCAATTTCGTCAAGGCGGTCGCGGTAGATGCTCGTTTGCCTGCCGTCGGCGAAGCACCCGCGGGCGACGGCCTGCAATGCCTGTTGCGCGCCGTCGATACGCTTTAACCTGAGGATGTCTTCGATCATTTGACGGGTGACAGATTCCGGATCCGCGAAGAGCATTTGCAAAATGGGCTTCAACTGGTTGCGCCGTGAAGCGGCGATGAATCCATCGATATATTCACGGTTGATTTCCGTTCCGAGCCCGGCGCTTGCGATCAGGGTGACCGACCGTGCGTGGTCGGGATGTTTCAGGGCCAGGGCAAGCGCCACCGCGCCGCCGAGTGAATGTCCGACGAGGTGGGCCCGATCGAGTTCGACGGCTTCGAGAAATCCGGCGACGGCGTCACCGAGCGCATCGATCGAGCCGTCAGCAACGCCCTTGCCCGACCCGCCGTGCCCGGGCAGGTCAAGGGCGTACACCGTGCGGTCGGCGGCGAGCGGTTCATGGTTGAACAGCCAATTGTTCAGATCGCCGCCGAACCCGTGGATCAGAACGATCGGTTCACCGCCCTGGCCACGCTTAAGGTATCGCAACGTTTGCCCTGCAACCTCGACGGTTTGTGTCACCGCATCCTCGACCGGTGACGCTTCGGTGGCGACGCGGGTCTCAAATTGCGCAATAAAATCATCAACCTGCCCGGCGGAAGCCTCAGCGTCACCGATCACCCCAATCAGTCCAGCCACCGCCACCTTTTCGCCCGGTTTGGCGACATGGCGGCGCAGGACACCTGCGACGGGACTTTCGACGGCGCTGAGAATCTTGTCAGTCTCGACCTCGACGACCTCGGAGCCGACGGCGACCGGGGCGCCCTCGTCGATGAGCCATTCGACGACCGTGCCGTGGGTCATCGACAGGCCCCACTTGGGCATGGTTAACTGCTCGAGCTGGCCGGCGCCCATGCCTGGTACTCCATCACCGAGCGAGCCGCCGCAGCGATCCGGTTGGCGTCCGGCTTGTAGAGGTCTTCGAGGTTGTCGGCAAACGGCACCGGTGTGTGCGGGGCCGTGACCATCTCGATAGGTGACTTGAGCGATCCGAATGCTTTCTGTGCGACAAGTGCGGAGATGTCGGTCGCCATGCCGCACCGGGGGGTTGCCTCATCAACTACCACGAGCCGACCGGTGGACTCGACACTCTCGATGACCGAGTCCTCGTCGAGCGGCGAGGTTGTGCGCAGATCGATGACCTCGCACTCGACGCCGGTCTTCGCCAATTCATCAGCGGCCTGTATTGATCGGTGCACCATCTCGCCCAGCGTCACGATCGTCACGTCGCCACCTTCGCGTACGATCTGGGCTTCACCCATCGGTATCGTGTACGACTCTTCGGGCACTTCACCTTCCATCTGGTAAAGTTGCTTGTGCTCGAAGTAGATCACGGGGTCGTTATCCCGGATTGATTCGATCAGCAGCCCCTTGGCATCATACGGCGTTGATGGGACGACGCACTTAAGGCCCGGGATGTGGGTGAAGATCGCGTACAGCGACTGAGAATGCTGCGCGGCGGCGCGCATGCCCGCTCCGCAAATGGTGCGTATGACGACCGGTGTTTGTGCCTTGCCGCCGAACATGTACTTGAACTTGGCCGCCTGGTTATAGATCTGGTCGAAACAAACGCCCAGGAAGTCGTTGAACATCAGCTCGACGACCGGGCGCATGCCCGCGGTCGCAGCGCCGATCGCGGCACCGACGAACGCCGATTCACTGATGGGCGTGTCCATCACGCGGTCGCCGTATTTCGGGTGCAGCCCCTTGGTCACTCCCAGCACGCCGCCCCAGGCGTCCATCTCGCCCTGCGTGCCTTGGCCGCCGGCGACGTCTTCGCCCATGACCAGGACCGTCGGGTCACGCCCCATTTCCTGGTCGAGAGCCTCGTTGATTGCCTGTTTGAATGTGATGGTGCGCGCCATGGTTTGCCGTTCCACTTTCTATGGTCAATGTAATTGCCACGATATCAGTACGAAACGTACACATCGGTCAACAATTCCGCCGCCTCGGGCTTGGCCGCTTGGCGAGCTGCGGCGACCGATGACTCGATCAGTTGCATGACGCCACGGTCAATGGCCTCAAGTTCGGACGGTTCGATTTGGCCCGAGTCGATGGTTTGCCGGGCAAAGTTGCTGATGCAATCGCGTGTCTCACGCAGTTTTTTGACCTCGTCGGGGCCGCGGTAGGTCTGGGCGTCGCCCTCGAAGTGGCCGTAGTAGCGATTGACCTTGCACTCAATCAGTGATGGCCCACCGCCTGTTCGTGCCCGGCTGATCGCTTCGCCGGCCGCCTCGTGGACGGCGAAAAAGTCGTGACCATCGACCCTCACCGCCGGCAATCCGAATCCACGGGCGCGATCGGCATTGCTGCCAGAGGCGACGGTGTAATTAGAGGAGGTCGCTTCGGCGTAACCGTTGTCCTCGACCACAATGATGGCCGGCAGATTCCACACTTTCGCCAGGTTCATGCTCTCGAACGTCGTGCCCTGGTTTGAGCCACCGTCGCCGACGAAGGCGATCGCCACACCTTCGCCGCCCGCCTGCTTCAGCGCCAGCGCGGCACCACAAACCAGCGGCGGTCCGCCGCCGACAATGCCGTTAGCGCCCATCATGCCAAGGTCGAGGTCGGCGATGTGCATCGACCCGCCCTTGCCCCGGCAGACACCGGTTGCCTTGCCGTAAATCTCAGCCATCATGCCATGGACATCGACGCCCTTGGCAATGCAATGCCCATGGCCTCGATGTGTCGATGCGATGTAGTCCCCGCGGTTCAAGTGCGTGCACACGCCCACCGCGCATGCTTCCTCGCCGGCATAAAGGTGAACAAAGCCCGGGATGTCGCCCTTGGCGAACTCGACATGGATACGTTCCTCGAATTCGCGAATGGTCTTCATCTGGCGATACGCCTCGAGAAGATCCTGCTTGTCTAGGCTGGTTGTTGTGCTCGGTGACTGCGTTTCTGTTTGCACGGCCTGCCTCCACGCTTCGGTTGATGTTTTCATCGGGCGGTTCGATTATACAGCATGGTGAGATAAAACCATCATGGCGATGCAAAAGATGAGCGTAGTGGTTCTACCGCGGGACGACGATCGTATGGCAGCGTGCAATCAGCGGCGACATATTCGTAACACAAGCGTTCACATGCAGTTGTCAATGTGCCTGCGGGTCGGTGTGCTGGCGGTAGGGTTGGTTGTTGCGGTAGAGCGCTGCGCGGCGGGCGA
>CAUYYV010000295.1:0-4431 GCA_963577075.1 Phycisphaerae bacterium | reverse complement strand
AATCATTTGTGGCCGGTATTTGCTCGAGCATGCGTTCGATGTAGCGCAGCGCGTTGAGTTGAAGGCGCACGGTGGCGAGCGCCTCATCCCGCACCGCGGCGTTGCTGCGAGACGCCTTGTCAAACTGCCTGGCAATCTCGGCGAGTTGCGTGGTGCGTTGATCACGGGCCCAGTCGGCCAGATCACGCAACGCCTCGGTATTCTGCTCGGCAATCGCCTGCTCCATGCGCTGCCTGGTTTCCATCATCTGCATCAGTAGATCGGGCGGCAGCGACTTGTCATCTGCGCCAGCCGGACCGCCCATCAGCGCAAGCAGGCAATTGGCGCGTTTCTCGGGATCAGCCAGCATCTCGTACGCGGCATTGATCGCGGCGCTGCGCTCGGCGGCGTCGGCCTGTCCGAACGGATCGGTAAACCGATCCGGATGATTGGCAGCTGCCTTGTTGATAAACCGCCGGTGCAGCATCTCCTTGTCGAGATCGAACCGCCAGGGTAAATCAAAAAGTCGAAACGGATCGGCTCCCATCTCGATTAGTATACTTATAAGGGTGTCGCGCAGATGCCCGATCCGCTGATCAGAGCATATCGTCGGGCGCCGTGCCAATCGTCGAGCCAGGCGGCGCCGGTGATTAGACACCGCCGGTCACGTTGGTTCCAATAACCCCGAAAATCGCCCACATCGTAACGACGGGCGAGTACAATTGAGCCAAGCGCGGGCGTGGCGGAATTGGCAGACGCGCCAGGTTTAGGTCCTGGTGGGGTAAAACCCGTGGAGGTTCGAGTCCTCTCGCCCGCATTTCCGCACCCGGGGACCGATTAGGGGTTGACTGTGGCGACTCGGTGTGGCATAATTGGGAAGTGATGCAACCGTTCGCTCTCTATTTTTTTAGTTACTTCTTTGAGTTTACCCGGCTGTCGGCCGTGGTGGGCGTTTCGTAGCATCTGCACCAGCAAATGAGCAACGAATGACCCCGGCACGGCATGTGTTGGGGTTTTTTTTTCGACAAGGAGCCCGTGGCATGATCGTCGTGATGAGATCGGAAGCAACGCAGCAGCAGGTAGAACACGTGGTCAAGCTGGTCAACGAGATGGGTTTGAAAGACCACGTGATTCACGGCACCGACCTGACCGTCGTGGCCGTGATCGGCGACGACCGCAAGAAGGACAAGGGCACGCTCGAGCAGGCGGGCGGTGTCGATCGCGTCGTGCCCATCCTGGCGCCTTACAAGATTGCCGCCCGCGCCGCGCGCCCGCAACGCACGGTGGTGCGCATCAGCGACGCGTGCGTGATCGGCGCCAAGCGTATACCGGTGATTGCCGGCCCATGCACCGTCGAGAGCAAACAGGCGATCCTCGATGTGGCCCGGCAGGTCAAACAGGCCGGCGCCAGCGCCCTGCGCGGCGGCGCGTTCAAGCCACGTACCAATCCCTACAGCTTCCAGGGCCACGGCGAAGATGGCCTGAAGATGCTCGCCGACGCCCGTGACGCAACGGGCCTGGCCATTGTCACCGAGGTAATCACGCCATCAGACGTCGAGATAGTCAGCCGATACGCTGATTGTCTTCAGATCGGCACACGCAATTGCCAGAATTTCAAATTGCTTGAAGCGGCGGGCAACCAACCCAAGCCGATCATTCTCAAGCGTGGCATGGCGATGACGGTCGATGAATATCTCCAGGCGGCCGAGTACATCCTCGCCACCGGCAATGAGCAGGTGGCCCTCTGCGAGCGGGGGATTCGCACCTTCGAGGATCACACACGCAACACGCTGAGCCTGTCGGTTGTACCGGAACTTCGCTACCGCAGCCACCTGCCGGTGGTGGTCGACCCGTCACACGGTACGGGTGTGGCGAGACTGGTGCCGGACATGTGCCGGGCCGCCATTGCCGCCGGCGCTGACGCTATCCTGCTCGAGTCGCACCCCGACCCCGAGCACGCCTTCACCGACGGAGCCCAGACGATCACGCCCGCCCTGCTGGCGGAAACTTTCATCACGATGCAGCGTATCGCCGCCGCCATCGACCGGGAGATGTGAATAGGGGAAGGGATCCGCGGCCAAGGTCCAAGCGGCTCGGCCCAAAGGCAGGGCGTCGATGATAATATTATTCTATCGCAATCCGAGTATGACATCGGACTTATGACAGAGTTTGTCATCACCGCAACCGGCCCCGATCGGCCCGGACTCGTCGATGAGTTGACGGGGAGTCTGCTGGACGCCGGCGGCAACATTGCCGACTCGCGCATGGTGAATCTGCGCGGTCAGTTTGCGTTGATCCTGCTTGTCGAGATCGATCCGGGCAAGGCCGATGCGCTTCGGCGCAGCGTCGCCGAGGCGTCGGGGGCGTTGGAGATGAACATTCAGATCACACCGCAGTCGCCCACGCCATCCCCACCGATGCGCGACGCGGCACCCTACCGCCTGCGCACCTATGCGATGGACCAACCCGGCATCGTACACCAGATCACACATCTGCTGCACACCCACGGCGTCAACATCGAGGAGTTGCAGACGCATCTCGAGTCAGGCTCCTACACCAGCACACCCGTATTCACCATGGACCTGCGCATGACCGTGCCAACGGCCATCTCCGTGCACGATCTGCGCAACGAGTTGCAGTCCCTTTGTGATGGGCTTAACTGCGATGTCGATCTCGAACCGAGTTGATGGGTGGGACAGTCGATATTTTTCGCAGCACGGGGTAAAGCCCCGTCGCGGAACGAGGGATGACCCACGCTACACGCCGTATCGCTTGAGCATCTCGTCCCATCGACCTTGTGCTTTTAGGATGTGCTCGATCACTTCGCGCGCAGCGCCGTGCCCGCCGGGCGCAGCGGTGACATATTTCGCCTCGGCCTTGACCTCTTCGACCGCGTCCGCGACGGCGACAGGCAGGCCGCAGCGCAGCAAGGCGGGCAGATCGAGCAGGTCGTCGCCGACGTAGGCGCATTGCTCGGGCAACACGCCGGTCTCCCGGCAGATCGTCTCAAGCCCGACCGCCTTGTCAGTAGCGCCCTGCAACACCGGATCCACACCCAGTTCGCCCAGCCGCAGCGACACGGCCCGCGTGGTGCGCGAGGTCAGTGCCGCGACCTTCAAGCCCATCTGCTGCGCCATCCGGATCGCCATACCGTCGCGCACGTGAAAACGCTTCGTTTCCACGCCGTGGTCGTCGATAAGAATCGTGCCGTCTGTCAGCACGCCGTCAACGTCGAAGATGATCATCTTGATGTTTGACGTCTCTGTCATCATGACGGTGATACCGGCCGGCATTCCGCCACGGCCGGGCTTGTGAAACGTTACTTACGACTCACAAATCAACAACCAATAATTGAAAAACACAATTCCAATCATGCCTCGATAACTTTCAGCGCCACCAGGTCCTGCACGTCGATCAATCCGACGGGTCGGCCGCTGGCGTCGACAACGGGCACATCATCGAAGCGATGCTCGCGGACGATGCGCACGGCATCGCGGACCAGGGCCGTGTCCGGCAGCGAGGTCGGTTTCCCGGTGATGAAACGATCGATCTTATAATGCCAGGCATCCGAGCCGTGCTTGATAAAGGCGCGGCGAAGATCACCGTCGGTGAAGATGCCGGCCAGCGTGCCATCGTCCTCGACGATCAGCAGCGCCCCGGGGCGACGCAACCCGCTGGCTTGGGCCTCGTGACCAGCTTGCGCGTAGGCCTGATCGATCGTGGTGTGCCTGCGGATCAACGGCAGGTTCTGGTCAGCCCTGAACCGGATCGCCTCGACAACGGGCATGAGCAGGCGCCCGAGGCCGCCGCCGGGGTGGAACTTCTTGTAATCCTCGACGCCGAAGTTGCGATGTCGCATCACGCAAAGTGCCAGTGCATCGCCCAGCGCCAGCATGGCGGTCGTGCTGACCGAAGGCGCAAGGTTCAACGGGCAGGCTTCCGCGACGTCGCCGATGCTCAGCATCACTGCCGCCAGCCGGGCCGCTTCGCTGTCGTCCTTGCCCACAATGGCGATGACCGGCACACCGTCCTGCTTGAGGATACCGGCAAGGGACACGATCTCGTCCGTGTTGCCCCGAAACGTCAGCAGCACTACGACGTCCTCGCGTCGGACTCGGCCAAGATCGCCGTGCATCGCTTCGGTCGGGTGCAGGAAGTGGCTGGGCGTGCCCGTTGACGCAAAGGTAGCCGACAGTTTTTGCCCGATCAGACCGCTCTTGCCCAGACCGCTGACAACGACGGCCCCCCTCTTGCCGTTGCTCGTGCAGCGCAGGATCAACTCGACGGCATCGTGGAAACTCGGACCGATCACGATGCGCCCGATCGCCTGGGCTTCGGATTGAAGCACTTTTTCAGCAAACGCCTGCTGACAGGCCTGCGCCTGGTCTGTCGTCGTTGGTTTGGCCTCGACTTTATTCATCGCGTGTAACCAGCTAAACTTACAGATAGTTT
>CAUYYV010000294.1:0-4459 GCA_963577075.1 Phycisphaerae bacterium | reverse complement strand
CGGGCAACTCGACGAGTTGAAACAATCCCTGCCGGCGTCGGTCGTGACACAGATCAACGCCGCACGCACGTTGCTCAATGCCCTGCGTAGCATCAACCCGGAGGTTGAATCGTCATGAACACACGTTGGGGACCTCTGCAAAACCCCGCGTGGTCTCGAACCATCGGACCTGGCGCGCTCCCCTGCGGGTCGCGGCTGAACAAACCAAGGTTTTTTCAGAGGCCCCCTTGTAGTAATCGCCGCGGTGCTGTAGGTGCTCGAATCCGAATTTACTGTCACGTTGTCTGCATAATCGCCGTGATGGCGCCGAAGGTGAACGGTGCTTCGGTCGCTGGTGAGGATTGGCCGCAATGGCGTGGGTCGCGCGGCGACGGTGTGTCGAGCGAATCCGGTTGGCGGTCAAAGTTCGAGGCGGGTCGGCCCCCGATCCGCTGGCGGCAAAAAGTCGGCATCGGTTATGCCGCCGTGTCCGTCAACGGCGGTAAGCTGTACACCGCCGGATGGAGCGACGGTAAAGACGTCATTTCCTGCCTGAACACGGATACCGGCGAGCGTATCTGGACACATGAATATCGGGCCCCCAGGTTCGAGAAGAATCACAAGGGAGGCCCGGCGGCCACGCCCGCCGTCGATGACGGCCGCGTGTACACGCTCAGCCGTGAGGCGCTTCTGATCTGCCTCGATGCACAAAACGGCGAGGTAAAGTGGCAGAAGAAATTAAACGAGCTATACCGGGTGGACCCGCCGCGATGGGGGTTTGCGGGTTCGCCCGTTGTCCATGGGGACATGTTGCTCGTGGACGTGGGGCGTATCATTGCGTTCGACAAGGAGACGGGCAGGGAATTCTGGAAGACGCGCAATTACGGCCCGGCCTATTCGACCCCGCAGCCGTTTCGTACAGGCGATCGCGAACTGCTGGCCGTCTTCCCGAAGGCGGGGTTGGTCATTCTCGAAGCGTCAACCGGACGAGAAGTTGCGGCGCATCAATGGTTGACCTCATACGGCGTCAACGCCGCCACGCCCATTGTGGACGGCAATCGTATCTTCATCAGCTCGGGCTACGGCACCGGCTGTGCGATGCTCGAACTGACGGACAAGGGCCTGCGCGTTGTATGGGAAAACAAGGAGATGCGCAACCAGATGCCAACCTGTGTGCTGATGGACGGTCATCTGTACGGGTTCGACGACAAGGTCTTGAAGTGCCTGGACGTCAAGAAAGGTGAACGCGTCTGGGCTCAACGCGGCTTGGGCCAGGGGGCGTTGACCGCCGCCGGCGGGAAATTGATCATCATGTCGGAGGACGGCGAGCTTCAGATTGTCGATACGTCTCCCGGTGGGGTGAAGATCGAGGCTCGGGTAAAGGTGTTTAACGAGTCGCACTGCTGGGTCATGCCCGTGCTCGCCTATGGCCACATCTACTGCCGCAGCCCTGGCGGTGAACTTGTCTGCCTTAACGTGCGCCCGTGAGAGCGGTGATGCGGCGGCTCCAAGGCGTATTCGCATTTCAGGATTTCAGGGAAAGGGATACGGCCCGTTTGCGCCGTTACCGGCATGGTCGGTGTTGAAAAACATCTGATCGAGCCGGCCCAGAAAGAATAGAGGCGGGCCCTCGTCACCGTCGCGGATGGTAAAAAGATTGGCGCCCTTGTTGCCGAAGCCGCCGACGTGGCCGTCGACAAACAGAATATTCGACCGCGTATTGGCGTGATTCGTGCGAAGGGCGTTGGGGATCGATGTAACCAGCGTCTGGCGATCCATCACCAGCCCGTGGGCGGAATGTCCCAACGCGTTGGTCAACGCGCTCAACTGCGTGCTGCCCGGCTCAAGGGCGTCGTGATGACGATAGATGTACGAGCCGTAGGCGTCCGTCGCCGTGCCGATGTTGCCAAGCTCGTTGACCGGATCGGTCGTGTCGTCGTCGGGGCAGTAGTAGGCCAGCCGATCGTTGATGTACTCGTCCATCAGCGTGCCGTGGGTGTTGAACTGGCCCAAGGCACCGATCCACAACAGACTGTCGGCGACATCCTTGTACGGGATGCCGAACATCGCGTGCGGCGTGGCCGGGCCGACGGCCAGTTCGTCGTTGGTGTCGCCGGCGTAGGCCCTTAGTCCGACCCCGAGTTGCTGCATGTTGACGCCGCAACTGACGAACCGGGCGTTCTGACGCGCCGTGCCCAGTGCGGGCAGCACAAGGCCGATCAGCAGCGCGATGATCGCGATGACAACGAGTAGTTCAATCAGGGTAAATGCGTTTGAGCGACCGCTGGACACCAGGGTTCTTTCATATGGGGGTTTCTCACCACATTATACCAGCGCAGGGAGTCGTGGGTATGCCGTGAGCGGCTTGGCCCGATCAGCAGCGTCCACAAACGCGGTCCGTTTACAGGCGGTATAATCTGGTTTGGGTCCGATGATAAGGGTCCGCCGGCATCGTCGTCTCGTTGCGGTGGACGCAAGTCGAATCGGGGTAACAGGTGTGAACGGCATGAGACCTTTCCATGCGACTGCAATCGTTGTCCGTGTGGCCGTCGCGTTTGTCATCGTGTTGACCGGCGCGTGTGCAGTGGATCATCAGCCGGGTTCGACCATCGGCCAAGCCGAGGCGTCCCCGGCCGTGACCGGATGGCTGGGGTGGCGGGGGCCGGGCCAAAACGGTGTCAGCTACGAGACCAACCTGCCCGATGTTTGGCTGCCCGGCGATAAGGCGGCTGGTCATCTCTGGTCGATCGACCTGCCCGGCCGCGGCACGCCGGTTATCGCGCGGCACGGTGACGAAGACCGCGTCTATGTCTGGGGTTACGAGGGTAGTGGCCCGGACGTGCGCGAGGTGTTGCTCTGCCTCGACGCCGCGTCGGGGCGCGAAATCTGGCGGCGGGCGTATAGCGACTTCATCAGCGACATTATCTACGACCGCTACAGCATCGGCGCGCCGACCGTCGACGGCGAGACGGGCAACGTCTATCTGATGACTTCGCCCGGTCTGCTTGTTTGCCTCGACCGCGACGGCACGGAGATTTGGCAGCGGTCGATGATGGAGGAGTTTGGCCGGCTGACATTTCCCAACGGGCGCACGGGTGCGCCGGCGATCGACGGAGAACTGGTCATCGTCAACTGCATCAGCAGCAACTGGGGCCGCGAGGGACCGGGCCGCAACCGGTTCTACGCGTTCGACAAGAAGACCGGCGAACTGGTCTGGTCATCTACGCCTGGCGTCGGGCCGCCATTTCTCAGGGATAGCTCGTTCTCCATCCCCGTCTTCGAGTGGCGTAACGGCAAGCGCGTTTTCTACGTCGGCACCGGCTGCGGCAACATCGTGGCCGTCAACGCCCGCACGGGTCAACCGCTGTGGCGGTACCAACTTGCCGTCGGCGGAATCAATTCGTCCGTTGTGATGCACAAGGACAAACTGATCGCCATCCACGGCAAGGAAAACATCGACGACACCGGCCGCGGGCGTATGATCGCAATCGACATCAAAAAGGCACTCGATCACGTTGATGCGGTGCCGGTCGGGGGGGCGAAGCAACTGCCGGTCAAGCTCGACAAATCATACGAGCTATGGCGCAACGATGACCTGAGCATGTTTACCTCGTCGCCGGTGGTCGTCGGCGATCGCATATATCAGGTCACGATGAAGGGTGATCTCGTCTGTGTTGATGCGAACACGGGCCAATCGCTCTGGCACATCAAGCTTGGCGCCGATCAGCTACACGCCTCGCCGCTCTACGCCGATGGCAAGTTGTATGTCCCCACATGGCACGATGGGTTCTACATCATCAGGCCGACGGATACCGGCGGCCAAATCCTCGACCACGTGCAACTTGACGGAGCCTGCCTCGGTTCGCCGAGTGTGTGGAACGGGCAAATCTACCTGCACACAATGACGAAGCTGTATTGCTTCGGAGGACCGGGCGGTGAACCACCCGCCGCAGCCGGCGCCGAGGACCAACACGTGGCGCATTCGCAGGGGCCTTCGAGCGTTGGCGTCATACCCTGCGAGGTTTTGATGCGGCCTGGCAGTCGTATGCGATTTCGATTGCGACGCCTTGACCATCTGGGGCAACACATGGATTCGCCACGGGGCGGCGTCTGGCGAAAATTCATTCCACCGGCGGCAAAGGTGCGAAGTTTTCTCGACGCGGATTTCAATGACGTCGGTGAATTTGTCGCGACGGCCCAGGCCAAACGTTCGGCCGGTGCATTCGAGGTCGACGTTAATCGTGAGAAGGGCTATATGCGCGGCCGGATTCTGCCGTCACCGCCTTACGCGGAGGATTTTGAATCATTCAACCTCGTGCACGTGGCAAAAGACGGTACGCCGTTCGCGTATCTGCCACTGCCGTGGATCGGGGCGCGGCTCAAGTGGGAGGTGCGCGACGTCAACGGCGACAAGGTGCTGGCCAAAACGCTCGACCGCATACTCTTTCAGCGGTCGATGGTGTTCATCGGACATGCCGAT
>CAUYYV010000293.1:0-4478 GCA_963577075.1 Phycisphaerae bacterium | reverse complement strand
CTGGGGCAGTACAGGGGCTGCGCAGATGCCACGATAAAAAGGTCGCCGATACCCCGTATTTATGTCCAAGCCGTCGCCGTCACTGGCGGCGATCCGCAAGATGAACCTGCCCGAGTCGAGGCCGACCGGCTTCGCCGGAAGATCGAACGGGTCGAGCCGACGCAGAGCGAGCAGCGGATCGGGGAATTGATGGACCTGCTGGACCGGCTGACCGCCCTGCAAAAGGCCGCACACGAACGGCTCGAGGACCTGCGCGGTCAGATGCCGCAGGGAGGATATCGCGGTCGTAACTCGCGCCGCTAGGTTCGACCGCTTATCTTTCCGCTCCAGCGTCCCACGCACGATTATATTGATCTAGTTCCATTACCACCCGCACAGGAGATCTCGACATGAGTGATGACTCGGCCCGGCGCGACAACGGGGATAAGCTGCCCGGCACGTTTAAGCAGTTTATCGGGAAGTTTCCCGCGCTGGGTGCAGCACACGAGCAGGTGGCCGAAGCCGTGGCGTCGGCGGGCCCGCTGGACGCCAAAACATGCGAGTTGATCAAGATCGGCATCTGCGTCGGCGCGGGGCTGGACTCGGCCCTGCGCAGTCACGTGCGTCGGGCCGTGCAACACGGCGCAACGGAGGACCAGATCGAGCAGGCCGTGCTGTTGGGCATGAATACCATAGGGTTCCCCGGCACGGTTGCCGCGTGGAGTTGGGCGCGCAAGCAGATCGAGCGTGGCGTGTAAAATCGACGGAAGCACAGAGCAATAGGGCGTGACGGACGATCACGACATTCATTGTGATCGTTGGGACCCGATGGCGTGTCTTGAAACGGACTGTTTCCGCGATGGCTGTGGATACAATCGGGCACGCAACTGTTGATCTGCCACTGATCCGAGTTCGGCGTGCTACTTGAGCAGGATCGGCTGCACCTCTTCGCCGAAAAGGATCGGCCGGTCGGTGTACTTCTCAAACATTCGGTCCTTCAGCAGGTTTCGGAACGCCTCGATGTCGCGGGTGAGCATACGCCGAACCACCGGGTAATACTGATCGCTGTAGAAGAATAGTTTCGCCACTTGTTCATCGATCACGTACACCTTTTCCAGCTTGATGGTAGGCATGAACAGAAGCCGACCGACCGAGTAGTTGGAAAGTGTCAGGGTCTGGCGGCCGGCGTTGAGGTGGACGGCACGTTTGAGCACGATGGCACGCTTGATCCGGTCAACATCCTTGGGGCCGTGAATCAAAATGGTGTAGCGTTGGCGCCCCTCGGCGTCCGGCTGGTTCCATTGCCACAGCAATCGGCTGTATTCCTGCTCGTCGGCGCATTCGAGCACGTGCAGACGGGGCACCGGCTGACTGAGAATGTCCTTCGGGTCCGCCTGGTTGCGCTGCAATGTATAGGTCAGGGCCAGGGCCTTGCTCTTCAATCGACTGGCGTACGCGCTGGCGGGCGGCGGCTTGCGGTAGCCTTCCATGTCCAAATGCCCGGCAAGGTATTGCCCAAAACGGGTCACGGTGAATCCCGATTGGCTGTTTTCATCGGGTGCGAACAGGATAATCTTGTCCATCCCGATGTTTTGGCCGATCTTGCGCCGCTTGATCACCTCGTATATCTGGCGATAGACGAGGACCTCTTCGCCGGGCACGGCTCCGCCGGTGAACCGGATGATCGGATAGATCTGTCCCAGGTCCGGGTTGTCCGTGGCGATGCGCTGCGCCATCGCCTGCATCAGCCGTAACTGGCGGTTCTGGTAGATAAAGCCCAGGTCAAACACGTCCTCGGCGCGAATGCGATAGGCGTCGCGGAACAATTTGTTGCCGAAGTTGTCGAACGCGTCGTCATCCTTGGGAATATTGCGGCCCACGATCTTATTTTCCGGCAGGACATAGGGCGTGATGACGATGATCACTTCACGGGCGACCGTGTTGGATCGCTTCGATCGGAACAAATTGCCCAGCAGCGGGATGTCACCCAGCAGCGGCACCTTGTCCGTGTCGCTGACGGCGTCTTTGCTGATCAATCCACCGATGATAAACGGTGTGTTATTGGCGATACGCGTGGTGACGTGAACGCGCCGTTCGGAGATGGTCGGTGCACGAGCTACTTCGCTGCCGTTATTGTTGAGAACGACAACATCTTCGTTGGGCACTTCATTGGTCACCAGCGTTACCACCTGCATGCTCACTTCCTGGCCGTCGGCGCTGATGCGCGGCCGGACGGACAGCGTGATGCCGGCGCGGACCTCCTTGAAGTTCGTCGTAACCGTGCCGGATTGGGGGATGGCGACCGACTGGACCACGGGGATGCGGCGGGCGACGTCGATGAATGCCATGCGATTGTTAATCGTCAGCACGCTCGGCCGCGACAGTATCTTGGCGTACCCCTCGCGCACGAGTGCCTGGACCTTGACGGAAAAATCGCCGAGCACGTTCTTGAATTCGATGTCGAGCGTGGGCACCTCATCGGTCCTGGTGGCGAACGCGGGCAGCCTGCCGAGTATGAGACTCTCGATATTCTTGCCCGGCGATTCCAGTTTCCATTCGATGCCCAATCGCTCCAGGCCGAGTTCGGAGATCTCGAGCACCATCGCCTCGATCATGATCTGACGAGCGGGTACGTCGATGGTCGTGCGAATATGTTCGAGTACTTGTGCGTACTGCTCCGGGTTGGCCGGGTGATATATCACCAGCAATTCATTGATCGGGTCGGTCACCGTGCTCGGAAAGCTCAGGTCCAGGCCGTTCTCATCGCGGAAGGGGACCAGGTTGTAGTGACTGGTCGGCGGCATTTCGACGATGGCCGGCAGTTGTTTTGGATCGACCTTGTCGCCGGGCTTGACCACGGTGTAGCCCAGCAGGCCGAGCGTCAGCAGGCATCGGTCTGGCTCAATGTAACTGAGCTTGATTTTCTTCGATGCCAGATCGGTGACGCTGATGGCGTGGTACTGCTTGTCACGCTGCGCGCGGGCGGCCAGCAGGTACTTCTCGACCGTGGCAAGATCGGGGTTGGCGGCAATATTGTTCTGACCGTCGAGGTGTCGGCCCATCATCCATACATGCACCGGCTGGCTGCGGTAGACGCGGTATCCCAGTTGCAGCAGGTATGTCTTGCCGTTGTCCGTGCGCGCTAACACGATGGGATCGCGAATGGGGCCGGGTATCGCCGGCAGCACCTTGGTCAGTAATCGATCGGCTTGGCGGTAGCCCAACTCGGCGCCCGCACGCGCCACAACCACGTCGATAAGCTCACTGACCTCGAAGCCGCTGACGCCCGCCATGGCGATGAACTTGCCGCCGGCCGCCGGGTCGAGCGCTTCGGCGAGCGGTGGGACGGCATTCTGGGCATGTACGGTGCCCGCCATCGCCATGGACGCTGCCAGTATCAACGCGTTGAGCGATTGCCAGACGCCCGACCTTGTCGCATCCGGTTTGATCTTCGCCAACGGGTCGTCCGTCGCACCAACGCCGTGCACCACCATCGGGGGCTCGGTTGACGGATCGATCTGCAGGGCATCGGGGGGCAGCCCGTCGGGCGGGCCGTGGTAGGTGATGCGACCGTCAATCAGTTGCACCACGACGTCGGCGTGTCTGATCATCTCGGGTCGGTACGTGATCATCAGCGTGGTCCTTCCCCGCATGAGTTTGAGAATGGCCGGTACTATCTGCGACTCGGCGGCCAGGTCGAGTGAGGCGGTCGCTTCGTCGAGGATCAGGATCTTTGGGTCCTTCAGCAGCGCTCTGGTCAGGTTGATCCGCTGCTTCTCGCCGCGCGACAGGGTGTGACCGCCGTCGCCGACCTGTGTGGCGTAGCTTTCCGGCAGCTTATCGATAAAGTCGTGTGCGCCCGTGAGTTTGGCGACCTCGATAACTCGCGGAACCGTCGCGCCCGGATTGGCGTAGCTGAGGTTGTCGAGAATGGAGCTGTTGAACAGGAAGCACTCCTGGAAAGCGATGCCGATCTGCTCGCGCAGATGACGCATGTCCATCTGACAGGTTTCGACGCTGTCAATCAGCACGTGGCCGAGTTGGGGATCGATAAAGCGGGGCAGGAGGTTGACCAGCGTGCTCTTGCCCGCACCGGAAGGCCCGACGATCGCGCAGACTTGACCGGGCTTGACCTCAAGGTTCACCTTCTTGAGTACGGGCACGCCGTCGTCGTAGGTGAAACAGACATTCTCATAGACCAGATGCCCTTGGATCGGCGTGCGTACCGCGCCGCGCTGGCGGGGTTCGACCAGCCCGGACTCGAGCAACTCGAATACACGGTCGACGCTGGCGGTACACTTGGTCATTTTCGCCAAGCCGTTTGTCAACTGCAGCACCGTCGGATAGAGCATGCCCACCCAGGCGAAGAAGACCACAAACGTACCCATCTCCATGGCGCCATCGGTGCGCCCGATGACCTGGTAGGCGCCGAAGCCCAGCAGTGTCACCGTGGCGACGCCTACCAGCAAGTCGCCGACGATCTTCTGCGTCACGTGGTA
>CAUYYV010000292.1:0-4481 GCA_963577075.1 Phycisphaerae bacterium | reverse complement strand
GTACGATGCCAGTCGACGACCAACCGCCAGGGGGGTCAGGAGCCGATCGATCCGATCACCGCGCAGCAGTTCCTTGACTACCTCGACAAATGCGAAGCGCAGTACGGCGAGTACGAGAAACTGCTCGACGCCGGCGTCAGCCGCGAGATGGCGAGGATCGGTCTGCCTGTGAGCGTGTACACCCAGTGGTACTGGAAGTGCGATCTGCACAACACGCTGCACTTTCTGTCGCTGCGCATGGACGACCACGCCCAGCAGGAGATCCGCGATTACGCCAATGCCATGTTCGCCCTGATCAAGCCGATCGTGCCCATTACCGCCGAGGCGTTCGAGGATTACCGCCTCGCCGGCATACACCTGACTCGCCTCGAACTCGATGCCCTGCGCACCGGCAAGCCGTTGGATACCACCAACAAGCGCGAGCAGGCCGAATGGGACGCGAAACGGACCAGGCTTGGGTTGGGTGAAACGAGCCCCGCCACCGTGTAGCGACGCGGTTTCGCCGCGTGCCCCTCTATTTCTCTGCCAGTCCTCGTGTTACGCCATGCGGCGATTACGAAACGCCGGGATGCCCGTCGTCGGACTCGCGGCCACCGGACGTCCGCGTGGAGCAACTCATGGAACTTGGGGTCGGCCGGCGTGGTCGGCGAAGTGCGGCGAACCTGCTATATTCGCAAAGCCCATTGAGAAGGATCAATCATGGCAGCATTGAACATCTCGCAGACCAACCCTTATTGGTGCGGTGAGCACTGGATCGTGTACCTGCGCCCGCCGGGCAGCGACCACGACACGGGCATGTTCAGCCTGTACAACACGCGGTACAGCGAGGCGGGCGAAGGGATCGTCGCGTTCATCCGTGTGCTCGAGCCGGTGAAGTTCGAGGCGATCTGCACGAATAACCGCAAGCAGGCGGACTGGATGAACGAGCAGAGGATCCGCGGCAAGTCGCAGTATTTCGACATGCCGCTGCCCACGTTGGATGCGTCGCTTGCTCGCCGCGGCGAGACGCTGGCGCAGCCGTCGTGGACGGTCGAGGCCGACGGACATCGTGTCGCGGCACAGTGGAACATCACCGAGCCCCCGTCGATCGCTCACGGCCGTTGGCCCGGCGAGCCGGCGTGGCACTGCTTTTCCGTGCTGTTCTTCACCGATGACGCGACGATCACGATCGATGATCAACCCGTGGCGGGCAGGGCTTACATGCGTGACATCTGGCAGCCGTCGCTCAAGGCGGACAAGAGCTCGTGCGTCTTCGCGATTGCCGAGACTTTAACGCCCTGGCAGGGCGCATGAGCCTGTACGGCCGCTGCACGTGCCGCCTGGTCTGCCCGGGTGGAGAAATAGTATAGGAGTCAACGGGCATGAAACATTGCACGGAAGCGGCGGCGGGCGTGATCGAGCGTACGCTTCCCGGGCGTAGTGGTGAGTTTGTATTCGAGTCGGTCGACGCGGAAAACGGCCTTGACCTGTACGAGTTCGAGGCCCGTGGGGGGGCGGTGCAGGTTCGGGGCACGACGCCGGTGGCCATGTGCCGAGGTGCGTATGAATACCTTCGCCGCGCCTGCGGTTGCTACGTTGGTTGGCAGGGATCGAACCTGTCCGTGGGGGCGCAGATGCCCGACCACGAGCGCGTGCGCGTCGTCTGCCCGCATCGATACCGCCACTACTACAACGTCTGCACGTTCAGTTACACGACGGCTTGGTGGGACTGGCCGCGATGGCAGCGCGAGATCGACTGGATGGCATTGCATGGGATCAACATGCCGCTTTCACACATCGGCCAATGCGCCATTTGGCAGCGGGTGTGGCGGGACCTGGGCATCGGTGATGACGACCTTGCGAACTACTTCAACGGGCCGGCGTTCCTGTCGTGGTTTTGGATGGGCAACAACCTCGGGCATGCCGCCCCGCTGACACAGAATTGGATCGACTCGCGCGCCCAGTTGCAGAAACGCATCATGGCGCGCCAGCTTGAGCTGGGCATGACACCCGTGACGCCCGGTTTCGCCGGGTACGTGCCACCCACGTTCGCGCAGGTCCACCCCGAAGCGAAGTTGCTGGCGGTCGCGGGCAATTACGAGGCGGCAAGGTCGCCGACCATACTCGACCCACGCGACCCGATGTTTGTCGAGATAGGAAAGAGTTTCGTCGGGCAATACCGTGACGAGTATGGCAGCGGGCATATCTACCTTTGCGATACGTTCAACGAGGTGCACCCGCCGTTTCCGGACGATACCAAGCTGGACGATCTGGCGACGGTGGGGCGTGCGGTGTATGACGGAATCACCTCCGGTGACGAAGACGGCGCCATGGCGCTGCAGGCCTGGACGTTCGGCTACGACAGTGAGCATTGGCCGAACGAGGCGATCGAGGCGTACTTCAGCCGCGTGCCGCGCGATCGGCTTTTCATCTTGGACCTGTCCGCTGGCGAGAGCGCCTCGCAACTGCCGAGATTCGAGCCGCTGCGCAACCAGCAATGGGTGTGGTGCGTCTTGCACAACTTCGGGCAGGGCACGGCGATGTTCGGCAACCTGCAAAAATACGGCGAGAGCTATACCTGCGCCATGCAGGACGCCGGCGCCAACGGCATGATCGGCGCGGGGGCAACGCCTGAAGGGATCGAGCAGAATGAGATCGTGTACGAATGGGTGTTCGATCTGACGTGGTCCGATCGCGTGCCGGACGTAAGCCGATGGCTACGCGACTATGTGGGCCGCCGCTACGGTAGCTGCCCCGACAACATCGCCAAAGCGTGGCAGCTTCTCGAACGCACCGTCTACCGTCAGAACAAGGAACCGGCGCCGGTCTATGTCAAGAGGCCACTTCTCGACCTGCGCAGCGGATACAAGAATGCCGGCGCGGTCGATATGAACGGTCTGCGCGATGCGATCGAACTGTTCCTGGCTTGCGCCGGTGACCTGAAAGATTGTGATGCGTACCGCCGCGACCTGGCCGATTTTCTCAAGCAGCACCTGGCCAACGTGGCTGATGCGATCATGGTCGGCATCGCCGGGGCGTACCGCGCGGGCAATGGCGACGGTATCAGCGACCAATCAGGAAAGTTCCTGAGGTTGCTCGACGACATCGACACGTTGCTCGAAACGCGCCCGGAGCATCGGCTGGCGACATGGGTGGCCGCCGCGCGCAGCTGCGCGAGTACCGAAAGCGAGGCCGACCATTACGAATGGAACGCCCGCCTGCAGGTAACCCGCTGGGGTGGGCCGCGCACGATCACCGACTATGCACACAAGGAGTGGTCGGGCCTGATCCGCGACTACTACGTGCCACGCTGGACCTTGTTCTTCGATCGCTTGCAGCAGGGCGTCGTCGATCAGTCCTACGACGAGGAGGCCTGGCACGAGTTCATGGATGAATGGGAAGAGAACTGGCCCCGCGAAACCAGGACGACCAGCGACAAGCCGGTCGGTGACACGATTGCCGTCGCCAAGGAATTGTTTGCATGCTATCGTGATGGCGCGTAACGGGCCTCCAGGTGCACATTGAAGCGGCGACCACCAAAGGCAGGCTACGACCATGCCCCGCCCCAACATCGTTTACATCACGCCGGATCAGCAAAAAGCGTCGGCGACGAGCGTGTATGGCAACGATCTGTTCGATTGCCCGGCGACGCGGCGGTTGGCCGGTGAAGGCCTCACGTTTCGCGATGCGCACGTGGTCAGCACGATCTGCACCCCGAGTCGGACGTCGGTGATGACCGGCGTGCATCCACTGGTGCACCAGGTGCACTGCTGGCAGAACAGGGCGCCGTGGAACCTGCCGCAGCTTGCCGAGCTTTTTGCGGCGGGCGGTTATTTCACGGCGGCGGCTGGCCATTACGAGATGGGCCGGGGGGTCGGGCGGGGCTGGCATTATCAGTCAGACCTGTTCGAGCGTGGGCCGTTGCACGATGCGTTGACATTCAAGTATACGCACGGCCGCGAGGACTGCGGTTGGTCGAGCGGTGCGCTCGCCTGCACGGCTGATGAGGGTCACTCTGCCCTGCTGGCCGACCGCGCCATCGAGATGATCGGTGACGGTTGCGACTCGGGTGCCCCGTTTTTCCTGCACGTATCGTTTAACGATCCGCACCCACCCTACTTCGTGCCGCCTCCTTATGATTCGATCGTCGATCCGGCGAGAGTAACGCTGCCGCGGCGTGGAGACGATGAAGGCCGGCCGCAATGGCAGTTCCAGGCGCTTCGCGAATGCAACGCCGACGCCGCCACGGAGTCGGACATCCGCAAGGCTATCGCGGTCTACTACGGCATGATTGCGTACGTCGATGCGCAGATCGATCGTATCTATGAGGCATTGCGGCGGCGCGGTGTGCTGGAAAACACGTGGATCATCCTCGCCTCCGATCACGGTGATTTCGCGGGTGAGAAGGGGTTGTTCGAGAAGTGCGAGGTGCCCTACAAGTGCCTTCTTCACGTGCCGTTGATTATCGTGCCGCCCTCCGGTGAGAGCGCGCCGCGCGGGAC
>CAUYYV010000291.1:0-4487 GCA_963577075.1 Phycisphaerae bacterium | reverse complement strand
GCATTGTCAATTCTGGACGCGGACCGACCGATGCCGAACTCGACTGGCTCGAACCCTTCTTCCGCCGCACGGCCACCGAGGGAAAGATCCGCCCCTGCGCCACGCTCGGTGAGTTGAATCCCGATCAGGCAGCGCGGTTGCGCGAGATGGGCGTGCTGCGCGTCAACCACAATCTTGAAACCAGCAGGCGGTTCTTTCCCAACGTGGTCAGCACGCACAGCTACGACGACCGTGTCCGCACGATCAAGGTTGCCAAGAAGGCGGGGCTGTCGATCTGCAGCGGGGGCATCTTCGGCATGGGCGAGGATTGGGCTGACCGGCTGGACGTGGCATTCGAACTGCGCGACCTGGGCGCCGACGTCGTACCTATCAACTTCCTCAACGCCATCACGGGCACCCCGCTGTATAAAAAGACCGAACCGCTGGCGCCGATCGAAGCGCTCAAGATCATTGCCGTCTACCGGTTTATTCTGCCCGATCGTGAGATCAAGATAGCCGGCGGTCGCGAGAAAATATTGCGTGACATGCAGAGCTGGATGTTCTTCGCCGGCGGATCGAGCTTTCTGATCGGAAACTACCTGACAACGTACGGCCGATCGGCAGAAGAAGATCACCAGATGCTGCGCGATCTGGCGATCCCGTACCGCACGTTCGATGAGGTCGAGCACGACGCACCACCGCCGACCGTCACCGCGGCGACGACCGCCTCCGCGAACTTGCAGGTGGCGCTGCCGGTCGTGCAGTGATAAAATAGAACCATGACGAAAACCACGCGATTGGGCCGACACGTATTCGGTTGTTTCGTGCTGTTGGCGGCTGCTGCTGTCAGCACCACGCTTTACGCTCAGACCGCTGATACGGCCACTTTACCGGCGTCTACGGTGAGCGCGGCGCCGACGCCTGATCCGGGGCAGGAGTTGGTTGTTGTTGAACTGTTCAACAAGAGCGTGGTCATCAACAGCATTATTTTCGGGCTCAGCGTCATCGCGTTGCTGCTGTTCACTTATTTCTTTCTGATGCTTCGGGGTCCGATGCTTGCGCCGCCACTGTTTGTCGACGAGATCAGCAAGCTGGTGCGCACCCGCCAGTTCAAGGAGGCAGCCGATTACTGCCGAGGCCACCAGAGGTTCTTCATCGCCAGCATTGTGCAGCGTTGCATGGAGAACACCGACAAGCCGCACGGCGTGCTGATGGGGATTCTCGACTCCGAAGGCCGCCGCCGCGCCGACATCATTTGGAACCGGATCAACTATCTGGCGGACGTGTCGAACGTTGCGCCCATGCTCGGGCTGCTGGGCACGGTGCTGGGGATGATCGAGGCGTTCTTCGGGCTTGAATACGCCTCGGCGAGCATCAACGCCAAGGTGCTCTCCAACGCAATCGGCGGCGCCATGGCAACGACCATGTTCGGCCTGATCGTCGGGATCGTGGCCCTGGTGTTCCACGCAATCGTCAAGGGCCGGCTCATCGGCGCTTTGGCCGAGGCCGAGCAGGTCGCTCACTCCCTGACCGATCAGATCAACCGGAGCGAGCCATGAGTTTCACCACGCCCACTCGAATCCGGCCGGCGCCAGCCATCCCGCTGGCGCCCATGGTGGACATTCTCTTTCTGTTGTTGATTTTTTTCGTGACTACGAGCGTATTTCGTGAATATGATCAGCAGATCGATGTGACGCCGCCGGCCACGGAGTCTGGATACATGCCCCACTCGCCGACGCAGATCGTCATTACCGTCACCCGGGAGAATCAGGTTTACATCGGCGATAAAAACTACGACCGCAAAGATCTGGCCGGCACGCTGTACGAGTTGGCATCGCAGTTTCCCAATGAGAAGGTTTTTATCCGCGGTGATTCCGGCAGTCTCTGGGGCACGGTGTGCGAGGTGATGGACGTTGCGTACCAGGCCGGTTTTTCTGACGTCGCGGCCAGCACCCGCCGGCCGACCGAACTCGTGCAATAATCCCGTGAGCGTCAAGCGACGGATCCGGGAGTTAATGAAAATGATCGGTGTACTTGCGACATTCCGCTCGCACAACGCGCAAGGCTTTGGCCTGCTGCTGGCTACCGTGCTGCTCGTGCAGACGGCGGTATTCACGGAGCACGCCACGGCCCAGATCGCCCCGCCAGCCAACCGCCAGTTCATTTACGCGCATGGGCTGTTTAGGCGGGGTGAGGTGCAACTGTCCGCCGAAGCTTTCGCGAGGTTTGTGCAGGACTATCCCAACGACGACAGAATTCCGGACGCCCGATATTTCCTGGCGCTGCTGGCCCGGCTCGACGGCGACCTTCGGCTCGCGGCCAATCACCTGTCCATGGTGCGCGGGGACACGATGGTTGTACCCGAGCACCTGGTAAATCTCGTGCGCGGCAAGGTCGCCACCGAGTTGGCCCAGCACAAGGAGGCGCTGGGCTACCTGAACAAGATCGACCTGCCGAAGCTCAAGGCAACGACTCGCGCCGAAGTCTGGCTGGCGCGTGCCGCGTGTTACCAGGGGCTCAAGAACCACGAAGCCGTGCTCGATTCGCTGATCCGGGCCAGTGAGATCGAATCGCCGCATCAGGCAAGGGCGTTTCTGTACCGGGCGGGTCTTGAGGAGCAACTCGGCCGGCACGACAACGCGATCAAGTCGCTCGAGAATTGCCTGGAGCTCGACGACATGAAAGTCACCGCCGAGGCGGCGGGCCAACTCGGGGAGTTGCATTACAAGCAGCGGCAATTCAAGCAGGCGATCGAGCGGTATGAGCAGGTGCTTCGCGATTTTCCCAACTCACCTGGCGCGCCACGCGTGGTTGTCGCCACCATGTGGGCGCAGCTCAAGGGTCGCCAGTACGACGCGCTGCTGAAGATGCACCAACGCTACAACCGCACACTCGCAACCGACGAAGCGACCGAGGCGTTGTACCTGGCCGGATCGGCGCACATGGAAAAAAGGCAGTGTGCCGATGCGACCGCCATATTCCAGGTTATTTTGACGCAGCAACGCGGTTGGAAACTTGAGGATCGCGTGCTGTACAAGACGGCCGTCTGCCAGTTTCATCAGCACGCTTACAACCGCATGGGCGAAACGATCGATCGGCTGCGCCGAACCCACCGCGAGTCGAATTACGTGCAGGACGGCGACATGCTGCTGGCCAAGGCACAGGCGCAGCAGGGCCGCGTCAACGAAGCCGCCGCGTCCTTCACCGCTATCATCGAGGCCGGCGACCGCCACCGCAAGTACGCCGAGGCGTTGCGCCAGCGTGGCTGGCTCTACGAGAAACACAAGCAGTTCGACGCCGCCATCGGCGATTACAACAGGTACCTGAGCGAAGGACACGCACCTTCACGTGCAATCGTGCACGACACCGTCATGCGGCTGATCGATCTCTACGCCCGCACCGATCGTCACGAAAAATGCCTCGCCACCACACGGCGGCTTCTCGACACCAACGCCACCGGCAACGGTACGTTGCTCGAACCGAAAGTCGAGCAGGAAGCGCTGTATCGCTGGGCCTTGGCCGCGCGAAAGCTGCACCAGCACGATCAGGTGCACGAGGCGCTGAGCACGCTGATGCAGCGGCACCCGCTCAACCCGTTCCGCAACGACGCGCTGTTCTTTGATGGATTGGCGCTGATCAGCCTCGGCAAGCATCCCGACGGCGTAGCCGTGTTGCAACAGGCCCTGAAGATCGAAGACCTGGAAACCGCCAAGCGGATTGACGCCCTTCGACTCTCGGCCATCCACTTTCGCGACACCAGCCGCCAAGACGACGCGGTCGAGATGCTACTCGAAGTGGACGAACACTCGAAGGGGAAAGGGCTGCTGCCCGGCGAAAGGCTGTGGCTGGGCAAACAACTCTACACCGCAGGACGATACAAGCCGGCCATCGGTTTTCTTGAATCGCTCAACGACAAGGCGCTTCCTTTACCCACCGAAATGCGTGCTGAGGCGAGCATGTACGCGGCGCGCATCCACCGCGCGTTGCGCCAATACGAACCGGCCGTCAGTGCCTACAAGTCCGTGATCGCCATGGGCGTCAACGGTCTCGACCTCGAGGCCTGGCAGGAGCAGGCCGACACCCTGTTCGAGGCCGAGCAGTATGACGATGCGTTGCACGAGTATCTCGGACTGATCGGTGTGCCGCAGACGCGTGTCGCGGCCCGTGCTTATTTCCAGGCGGCGCGGACCTATCGCGCGCTGGCGGTCGAAAGCGCCCGGTTAGAGGACAAGGCCGCGGTGGCCCAGGCCAATACGGACACACGTGAGATGCTCCTGCGCACTATCATTCTTTATTCCGACAAGAGATTGTCTCCGCTACCACAGCAGGCCCATATCTCGTTGGCCGAGATCGAACGAATCCTGGGCCAGTCCGAACGATCGCTCAAGGCGTACAAGGATCTCGCGGTGAAGTTTCCCGACGGCGCATACGCGGTGTTCGCCCGCGCGATGGTCACGCGTGCGGCCGGTGACGGTGAGCAGGCTCGCGCGTTGTTACTGTCGCTGGAC
>CAUYYV010000290.1:0-4492 GCA_963577075.1 Phycisphaerae bacterium | reverse complement strand
CGTAATGAAACAGTACGTCCAGGTTCAAGACGGCGCTAAACTCGAGGGCGAGCATTTCCCGCTCGTATGGGATGAAAGTTTTGCTGCACGCGAAAAAAAAGGTGCTGCCCGTCTAAATGGATAGCACCGCGTGGTTTCGTTCTGATCCGCCTAATCCGCATCACACCATCAACGACTATCGGCCGCCGCCCTCGGGTGCCCGAACTGATGGGTGCAGTTCGATCGTCACATCCCAACCTTCGCCCTTGGGCGGCGAGGAAACATCGAACACCTTCGCACCGATCGGCCTATCAACCTCGACCATGCTCAACTCAACGATGTTCTTGTTGGGCCCGTCGTCAACTGATTCGGCCCGAATGAGCAAGACGGTGGTCCTGTCGTACCACAGGTCGATCCGTATGATGTCGGTGCGGATATTTGGCTTCGGCTTGAGCAGCAGATGCACCGAGTTGGGCGGATCATTCTTGTCTCGTGCGACGAGTGTAACGACATGCTTTTTGACCAGTTGCTTTTTCGGCAGATTGATCGGGACAATGAACGGCGTGTCACCGAGTCCCAGCGGCCCGGCCTTGGCGGGATCGGCATCGGACGCAAGCATCTGCTGCTTGCGAAACACCTTCTGCACGTCATCGCACTCGACCAACCAACCACGGTTGTAGATAAACCGGTGCCCGATCTTCGTGGCACGATTTTCGGCAATCAACTGCTGAAAGTGGACGCTGAAACGGGTGGGCGGTCCCGGCTGATAGACCAGGTCGCCCTTGCGAGTTTCCTTTGAATCGAACAAGCCAACGCCTTCAATACGAACGTATTTGATTTTCGCTTTGATGGACTTGATTTTCTCAAGCCGTTTTTCCGCGCGTTCGAGCCAGTGCTCGGCTTCATTCCCCGATGCGGGTTGGGCCGGCTGCGGATCGCCGGACGCAGGCGGCGCCTGGCACCCCAACAGCACGATGCTCATCAACCAATAAAGTCGAGGAGGTCTGCCCATGACCGGTCCTTTCGGTTTATGCATTCTTAACCACTACGCCGGGCGCGTGGTTGAGGATCGCCAGCACGTTGCCCATCAGTTTACCCTGATCGGCAATGAGGCCGTATTCGACCACGGCAGCCACCAGGTTCGCGGCCATCGCGATCATGGCGAGCACCAGGTGTACATGGCCGGGCCAAAGCCGACCGACGGTCGGGTCCGTGCCCGCGCCGCTGATCAGGGCCGCCAGCGTACACGCGACCGCGGTCATGACGCAGGCGAGCGCCTTGTTCTTGCGACGCAGTGCCGGGCCAACATAGCCGCCCGGTTCGAGTGCCGCCTTCGCCGTCGCCTCCGCCAGCCATTTGCACGTGGCCATGAAATAGGTGTACACCGCTACGTGCGCCAGCGCACAAACCAGCGCACCGCAAATGCCCAGCGTCAGGTGTAACATGTACAGTTCTGTCGGCGCATCGTGCGCGTCCACCGCGCCCAAGCCGAGGCAGAACACGGTGGCCATAAGCAACAGGTTCGCGGCGGTGAGGCCGAGAAAAATCCGGATCATCGGTGCATTGTATGTCGCGTTGGGCGGTGTAACATCGCCGACCTGGAAATCGGCCTTGTTATCCCGCCTGCCTGACGCAGGGCAATTCGCGCAAGACGTTGCGTGTTGGATCGAGCAAGCGTACACGGCCGGCGATGCGATCGGCCAGCCGACCCATTGGATCGACCAGCCAGCCAGCCAGGCTAGGGTGGGCCGCGAGACGATCGACCTGCCGGCGAACGCGAACGTCCGATTCCAAATCGTGTGACAGCGGCACCGCCTGCACCAGCAGAATGCCCGCGCGATCGGCTGCCTCGTAGAGCAGGTCCGGTCCGAAGTGGTCGCGGATCAGCAACAGGCAGTCCCTGCCGACCGGCAAGAGCCGATCTTCGTCGTCGCGATCAATCGGGATCACCTCCTGTACCTCGTACTGCCGACCGTTGACCAGCAGCGGCGCGGGGGCGTGCTCGCCGGGCATCCGAACGGAGGTCATGCCGAGCGTGCCCTTCCACGTGTCCACTACTTCGTCACCGACCAACAGCGTCATGGCGATCTCGTAGAGCGCCTGCTCACCCATGGCCGCCGGCCACCAGCGGCGCGGATCACCGATCGAAAACCTCATCACGCCGCCGCCATTTTCCAACAAGACCGTCGACTGGTGCGAATACTCGCGCCCACGCGGCCCTTTCAGAAGCGAATGCAACTCCACCGACTTGACGTCCAGCGATTTGGCGTTGGTGACGGTAAACACCGCGTCGATAATGGCCTGCTCCTTGTCCACGTAACGCACGAGCGGTCGAATCGAACCGAATCGGATGCTTGCTTCGTTCGTGGCCATGATGGTTACTCCCAGCAGTCTCTCACTGCCACCTATATTATTAAAGACGAATGCACATAAGACAACACAAAAACCGAAACTACGCTAAATATTTCCATTCGCCTTTGCTGCACGCGGAGCCCGTTATTATCGGCGGCCTCAATAATAACGGGGTTTGCCGGAAACCGCGGGGTTGAAAATCCGTATCAACAAGAATCAGGTGAATCGTGGCGTCCGACCTTCCGGGATGTGAGCAAATCGCGGGCCTCATTGACGATCAACGGGATCCGAATTGACATTAGTTTCGGGCCACCGCACCTCGAATGAGCCGGCGGCACGCCGGCGCAACCAGGCGAGAAAAGCGCGAGCTTCAGCCTGGGTGCGGCAAAAGCCACAATCGAGATGGACAAGCACGTTACCGCCCGCGTCGTAGAGCCACAAACCCAACTCATCATCACTGCGTTCGCGCCATTGTGCGTGGGAGACCTCGCCAAGGCGGATCTCGATGTTTCCATTTTTGTGGCGACCGCAAAGCATCTCGCCTCTGATTTCCAATTGCCGGCCCCGTGACCGGGCCACGTCGGAACACGCCGACTGGACCGTCACCCACACCGTGACGACCACCAGCGCCAGCACAAGAAAACGAACAGGCGTCACCTGCCATAGCAGGACCAACCACGCCACGAAGAAACACACGAGCAGAGTCGCCGCGACGATTTTGACCAACTGGTACCTCACCAACCGTCGTGGCGGCAGCCAAAGATTGCTCTCATCCGGGGGTGTGCTTGCAATTTCTGACATCGCCGAATTCCGCCGCCCCATCCTACGCCAACCGCGCCGCCATCACCGCCCACGCCTGACCCTCGTCACGATACGCCGGCGGCTTGGGGTCCAGCCAGTCAACGAGCGTGTTCTTGACCGCGAAGGCGAAAAAGTGATTACCCGCCGAACTGTAGTGCCCGATGTAGTATCGCTCGACATACTCCTGCGGGGATATGCGAAACTGATCAAAATCCTCGACGTGCTTCGACAAACCATCGACAAACGGGATCTCGTGGGTTGCCAGGTAATCGAGCATGCGCTGATCGAACCTCGGCTTGCCCTCGGCGGCGCGGATAATGGCTGACATCCGGCAACTGAGCAGCACCATCAGTCTCCTGCCCTCGGCATCCGCCCAGGCGCGCATCCGGTCGAGGACGTACTCGGTCGCGCGCAGGCCGTATTCGATGTGAAGCTGCGCCGCGTGGCGTGCCCTGGTGTCGTCGTGGCGCAGGTCCAGCCGCAGTCCGAACGCTTCGCTCAATGCTTCCAGATCGTCGAGCCGGTCTACCCGACCGCCGCCTTTTAATACGTGCAGCCGCACGATCGGGTCGTCCTTGAATGTTTCGCAGAATCGATCGGCATCGCAGAGCCGTCGCAGGTCATCCGGCGTCGAGCAGAGCGAGGTTCGTTCGACAAAACGGCTGTTGCCCGGATCGAAGCGCAGGTGAACCCATGGATTGCCGTGAAACAAGATGTAACGGCGATCGCCCAGTTGGCGAGCAAAGTCACCCAGCCGCAGCCACCGACTGGCGTCGAGGTTGCGCACGTGATCGTCGTCCCAGATGTTCAATACCACGTACGGTGCCGCGAGTTCGCCGGCCTCAACGCGTAGCGCGCGGCGGTACGCCTGATATACGCCGTACCCGCCGACGCCGAAATTGCGGATCGGCTCGCCGAGATGGGCCGCGAGGTATTCCTGCCACGTCTCGCCGTCACTGCTCTGGTGGCACTGCGTGAAACTGTCGCCGTAGGTGTTGACCCTGCACGGGCGATCGGCAAACTGCAACATCCTGCGCTGCCCGCCCGGCTCGTAACGGGAAAACGTGCAACTTCCCTCCATGCCGTCCTTCATGACGATGTCGCCGAGCACGTAGCCCAGTTCGGGGTCGAAGCGCGCCCAGGTCGGCACCGCGGGATCGAGAAAACGTTCGACGTCCTCGGCGCGATACGCCCTTTCCGACAGAAGATTCAGCACGTCACCGGACACTGCTCTTGCTCCGCCGAATTGGGGTCATCGCTGCTGCGGGGGGCCGGTGCATGAGGCAACCGCAGCGGATCGGCATCCTGATGCATTGACGGCGCCGTGATGGATATTCTGGTCAAAGTTCAACCAGGATCA
>CAUYYV010000289.1:0-4540 GCA_963577075.1 Phycisphaerae bacterium | reverse complement strand
CTACCGTCGTCGAGTCGCTGCTGGCGTTGGGCTGCAAGGACAATCACAGGTTCTACATGGGTGGCGACGTCAAGTTGTTGACCAGTGTGCCCGAGCCGATGGTCGGCGTGGCCGTGACCGTCGACGCCGACACCAGCACGCCGCAGCGCGAAAGCTACAAGCAGGGCCTGTTCGACGCGATCGACCAGATGGCCGCCTGTAATTTGCCGGCGGTGGTCGTGATGAAGGTGATCGGGTCGAGGCCGGGGCACGAGTGCGTCGCAGGCGACGGGATGGGCAAGCTGTTTCAGGTCGCCGGTTGCGCGGGCATCGTTTCCGACGGAGGCGCCCGGGACCTCGACGGGCTCAGCCGGATCGGGTTTGCCATGTTCGGAAGCGGCGCCGTCTGCGATCACGCGACGCTGCACTACACGCTGGCCGACGCGCCGGTTACCGTAAGCGGCGTTACCATCGACCACGGCGACCTGCTTCACGGCGACAACAACGGCGTGCACCTGGTCCCGCAGCCATACCACCACGCGATCGTCGAGGCGTGTTGCCTGACTCGCGATTTCGAGACCCGCGCGCACATTGTCCAGCGCCGCTCCGACCTGGCGTTGAAGGAAAGATTGAACCAATCGAACAAGTTGGCCGCGGACCGCGCCGACAAGTGCCGGAAGCTGATGCAGTCGTGAGCGAATTACGAGCTGGCTTCGCGGGATTTGACATCCCGCCGCGGATACGAGGCCGATACGTCCTGGAAGATGCTATGCTTCGGTGGGTTGCGGCTGCCGCCGGTCAGGGGCGCTGGCGGATCGTATTGCCGGCACGTTTCTTGAGTTGTTCGAGGCCCTTCGGGAAATGAACCGATGAAAATCGTCGATCGCGGCACCGTGTTTCGTGGCCAGCCCGGTGGTGAACGACAGTCGGCCACCTTTTCCGGCCTCGCCGTGTTGCCGACCGGCCGATGGCTTTGCGCCTTTCGCGTGGCGCCGATCAAGGGCGCCTCAGGCGGCAGCGCATGCGTCTGCTGGTCGGACGACGAGGGCAAAACCTGGTCGCAGCCAACCGAGCCGTTCGAGTCCGTCACCGTCGATGGGGCGCCCGGCGTGTTTCGCGGGTGCCAACTGACCCCGCTCCACGGGCACAACGTGCTGGCGGTGGTGTCCTGGGTCGATCAAGCGGACCCGGATCTTCCGCTGTTCAACCCGAAGACCGAAGGCATCCTGGACATGAAGATCTTCCTGGCGAGGTCGCAGAACCAGGGCGCGACGTGGTCGAAGCCGACGCTGGTCGACACTTCCCCCTTCAATCAGCCGACGCCGATGACCGGCCCGATCCTGAAGTTGGCAAACGGCGAGTTGGCGCTTCAGTTCGAGTTGAACAAACGGTTTTATGAAACGCACACCTGGCGGCACTCGTCGGTGCTCATGTTCTCGCAAGACGGGGGCGTTACCTGGCCCGAGCACGTCGTGGTCACCAGCGATCCCCAGAACCGTTACTTCTGGTGGGACCAGCGGCCCGGCGTGCTGCCCGACGGGCGTGTCCTCGATCTGTTCTGGACGTATGACAATAAAAAAGCGGCCTACCTGAACATCCATGCCAGAGAGTCGCGGGATCACGGGCGCACGTGGTCGGACCTGTGGGACGTGGGAGTGCAGGATCAGCCGGCGGCGCCGGTGGCGTTGCCCGACGGGCGCATCGTCATGGTCTACGTCGATCGCGTCGGCGTACCGGCCGTTAAGCTGCGCACGAGCAGCGACGGCGCACGCACGTTCGCCGCCGACACCGAACTGGTGCTGTACGAAGCGCAAACGCCGTCACAAACGGAAAACAAGGGCGCCATGCAGGACGCCTGGGCGGAAATGCGCAAGTTTTCCGTCGGGTTGCCCGCCACGGTGCAGACGGACAACGGCGATGTCGTCGTCGTGTACTACGCCGGGCCGAAGACCGACGAGACCAGCATCGAGTGGGTGCGCATCACCGTTTAGCGACGGGTCCTGCGCGCGCTTACGGCTCGCCGCGTCCGGGCGCGGCGCGGCGCTTGGATTCGCCAACGCCACGGGTAAACGAATCGTCCATCCACAGATCGATCATGTCGGCCTCGAAACCGCCGGCCAATTCGTCTTGCGATTGCAGTTCCACGACCTCTTGCCGCGTGAACCAGCGGGTTTCGATCTGCTCCGCCGCGTTGATTGTGGGCATTTGATCCAGCGGGTGCGCATACACGCGGCATATCGAATCGCCCCGATCGCGATCGCCGAGATAGGTCATCCATGGCACCTCGACGCCCAGCTGTTCGTGCACGTTGATCTCAAGCGAATCGATCAGGTTGCACCGATCAAACCGGCGCGATCGATCGCCCTCGTGCACGCCGCCGCCGGGCGCCCCCCAACGCGGCGTACCGTCGCCGTTTCGCATCAGTAGGAACTTGTCACCGTGCTGCAACAGCAGGCGCGCGTCGTCCAGCGGCTTGTCGCCGTGATGCGGCAGCAGCGGCCGATTTTCACAAGTAACCATGGCATGCGCCTTTTCGCTGAAAAGTTCAGGCCCGCAGGCCGGCGGCGCGTGGCCCGCCCGGAATTTGTTGTAGATGCCCAGTCGATCGCGGTCCGATCGATTCGAGCCGCCCTCATGCCATGTCCACATGTGCATGAAAAGCAGGTCGCCACGCCGCAGTTTCGCGTCAACCAGCGGCGCTATCTCGTCGCCCCGGCTGCGGCGGACGCGGTGGATCGGGCCGGCCCGCTCGGTGCGGGTCATTTTATAAGAACCCGGCGAAACGTAGAGCGGGCCGGTCGGCTCGTCGAGGTCAACCAGCGGGATGATGGCAAACAGCCAGTTCAACGACGATCCCGCCTGCTGGTAGGTCTTGTAATCCTGGTGCGCCGTCGGGTGGGAGCCCCCGTAATCGCCGGATGTGCCCCCCGCGCCGGGCGTCTTGAGATAACAGACGAACGCCGACATCACCGCATCGCCGCCCAGCAGCGTTTCGGCTGCACGCACCACCGCCGAATCGGCGGAGATCGAGGCCAGGTCCGGATCCTCGACGTGGTTGCGCTGCAGGCTGTATTGGGTCTGCGGCGACGGGTACGGCTTGCCGCTGGTCAGGACATCTTTCCGCCGCACGCCGCGCAGCACCGCATCGGTGGCGCGTTGCAGCTGCTCTTCGCCGAACCAGCCGCGCACAACCAGAAGCCCGTCATCGCGGTATCTACAAATGTCATCCGCCGTCAATTTTCTTTGTTGCATCAGTCGCGATCCCGCAATCAGCGGTTGGCCATGTACGGCATCTGCGCCAGGTCATACGCCTGTGGCCATGGATACGATCCTTGATCGGTGGGATGATCAAACGTCGGCCTGCCGCTTCGCCGCGCGCCGCGCGCGTGGCGCATGCGCCCGTAATATTGTCCCGCGCGGTCGCGACTGAACTGCGGGCATGAGAACACATTCACCACGACGAATCGCGGCTCATCCGAAAAGTTCTCCATGGCGCTGTGCCACGTCAGGCTGTGGAACGCGCACAACGACCCGGCCCGTACGTCGGCTGCCGCCTGGCCGGGCAGGTCGTCGTGATCGGGAAAACTCTTTTCGATTGGCGCATGGTGCGAGCCCGGCACCAGTCGCGTCATCCCGAGTTGACGGGTCTGGTCCTGCAGGTAAGTGGTCATCGTGAGGTAAAAGAAGGGCGAGTCGTCCGGGTCGGTGTCGCTGTGCCATGATTGGCGATGCCCGAGATGGGGCAGGTACACCTGCATGCTCTGATCCCCGTAGACACAATCGTCGCCGAGGATCTGCCGGGCCACCTCGGCAAGGCGGGGTTTTTCGGCGATTGCGTTCAGTCCGGGCCGGTCGATATCGTTGCCGGTCAGTCTTTGGCTGAGCACGCCCCAGAATTCGCGGTCGGGCCGGTGCGGATCAGGCTTGAGCACCGCCGCCGCGGCCCGCGCGTCGGCCCGCGCCGCTTCAATCTCCGATGGATCGAGAAAATTCTCGACGATGACGAAACCGTCGCGTTCGAAATCACTTTTCAGCGTGTTGCCGCTCGTCATTGCATACTCCTCGTGCCTTACCGCCCGCCGGACCAACCTGTTGAATTATAGCACCAATCGGCGATAATCTGCACAGTGAACAGGGCGCCGATCGCATGTGTCATCGATGACTTGAATTAGGATCGACGACGACGAGGTGCAAGGAGCATCCGGTGGCGGAAGAGACGAAGTGGCGGGCGGCGAAAGAACGGTTCGACCGCGATGGATTCGCCGTCGTGCCCGGGTTCTTCGGCGGTGCGGATCGATCAGAATGGCTTGCGCAGATCGATCGATACGTGGGCCAAGTCGCCCCGACGCTCGATCCGAATCACGTGTTTTATGAAGACAAGAGCCGTCCGGAGACGCTGCTGCGCGCCGAACGGATGGATGAGTTTGACGATTATTTCCGCTCGTTGAAGGAGTCGGGCCGGTGCCGGGATATCGCCGAAGCACTGCTCGGGTCACCGGTCGCACCGCAGTCGGTGGACATCATGGGCAAGGCTCCACGCACCGGCCAGTCCACACCGCCG
>CAUYYV010000288.1:0-4576 GCA_963577075.1 Phycisphaerae bacterium | reverse complement strand
GCCGACGGTCAGCAGGCAATCAACGCGATCGGCGGCGAGAAATCCCTCTACCGCGCGGCCCCCTATTCAGCCTATTACTGCATTGGCTACAAGGGCTTGGCCCCGGGTTATGCCATCGACGCGCTCGACCCGACCGGCGGCCCGCTGCGCTATCCGCTGGCATTGAAATACTGAAGCGGCCAAGCGAGTTGGCGCAATGAACCTGCAAATGCGTTCATTCGCCGACCACCCGCGACAGGGTGCAATCCGCCGCATTGGGCGTCAACCCAAGGCCAGGTTGAGCAAGATGTCGAGGCCGCGTTCGAGTTCATCATCGTCGCAGGCATAGCTGATGCGGATGTGACTGTCACGATTAGAAAAGACGTTGCCGGGAATGATCAGCAGGTTGCGGTCGATGGCGCGTTCGACGAACTGCGTACCGGTGAGCCCGAGCCGCTCGGGTACGCGGGGGAATGCGTAGAACGCACCGCCGGGCGTGGTCAACTCGAACGCGGGCGATAGCCGCTCGACAAGCCGGTCGCGCTTGGCGTGATAGTCGCGAACGTGGGCGGACATGTCCTGTTCAAGCGCGGTGACGCCAGCGAACTGCACCATCGACGGCGCACAGACGAACGTGTACTGCTGCAGCTTGGTCATCTGCTCGATGATCGGCGCGGGCCCGGCCGCGTAACCGAGCCGCCATCCTGTCATGGCATACGTCTTGGAAAATCCGCGCAGCAGCAGCAGGCGATCGCTGTACTGCGCCGGTGACGCGGCGCGCCAAACACCGCTTGCGGGCGGCCGTTCGATCTTCTCATAGCAGAACTCGTTGTAGATCTCGTCGCTGACCAACAGCAGGTCGTGGCGATCGGCCAACTCGACGAGTTGACGGCAACTCGCGTCGCTGGTGACCACGCCCGTCGGGTTCGACGGTGAGCTAAACAGCAGCATCTTCGTGCGGTCGGTGACCAGCGGTTCGACCCGCTCAGTGGTGAGCTGAAAATCGGGGTACGTATCGACAAGAACAGGCGTAGCCCCGGCCATGGTGACCAGGTGCTTATACATTACGAAATAAGGATCGGGCATGAGCACCTCGTCGCCCGGCCCGGCACAGGTAAGCAGCGCCAGCACCAACCCCCCCGAGACGCCGCTGGTGATCAGCATCTCGAACGTGCCGCCGTCCGAAGCGGGCTTCCAGTCGGCAAACTCGTCGGCGATGAGCCGGGTGCAATGCCGGCGAAGCCGGTCGGCGCCCTGGGTCACGGTGTAACTGTTGAACCCGTCCTGGATCGCCTTGACGGCGGCGTCCTTGACGGGCTGGGGCACGTCGAAGTGCGGCTGACCAATCGAAAGATTGACCGGCCGTTCGAGGCCGGCCGCCAGGTCGAAAACACGGCGGATGCCCGACGCGTCAATGGCACGCAGCCGGTCGGTGATAAATCGATCGGGATCGAACATGTCAGATCAGATAACACGAAGGTGCGGCAGTCATCACGACTGGGACGCTGCATCGCCTTCCGGCGCGGCGCCCTCGGTCGCTTCGCCACCCTCGACCACTTCGGCGCCATCGGCCGCGGCTTTCTTCGCCTTGCCGCCGGTGACTATCTTGCGGTTGCCAACCTTCGGCAAGCCCAGCGGATCATCGCCATCCACGTTGAAGCGGTTCGAGCCGGCCAATATTTCAATCCGCTCGGCCCGCGTCAGGACATTGCGGTGCTTGGTCAACCCCCCGCCGGTTTTAAGGCTGCTATCTAGGCTCATTGTCGTGCCACCTTTCTTAACGAATCGCCTGAAAACCCTGCACGGGCTCGAATAGTCGAGCTTGGCGCGTTTGCCTTTGGGTCGCGGCCAACGGGGCCGGGGTCTTTCAGGGGCTCCTTGAATCTAAAACGGAAACTTCAGGGGCCGCAACGAGGAAAAATCCCGCGTCCCGTTGTGTGTCTTTTTCCACTCGCGCCCAAGCCGACGCAAGTCGCTGACGTAGCCCCTGTAATCCGTGCCACCCAATTGGCTTTCGCTAAATCCGTACAAGTCGACGACCTCGAATCCACCATTATTGAGGTTTTCGACCGTCGCCGCAACCCTGCACTCACGCAGGAACCGGACCAGCCGATCGGCCTCGCGGCGCTGGCCGGGAGCGTCGTCGGGCACCTTCGGGAAGGAGGTCAGCAGCAGATAACTGCGCTCGGCGATGCGCTGTGGGGCGGGTGCCGAGCCTGCGCCTTGCGGCGGCGGTGCATGGGCCGTGACTGTCATTTGCGCAGAACCGGGTGCGGCCGCGATTCGCACCGCTCGGGAGAGGCCGGCCCAATAGGCCAGCAGGATCATGGCAAACACCGCGACGGCCAGGAGCACGGCATAGCCGCGCGGGATACGGATTACGATCGGATGACCAAGTCGTGCCTGCCAGCGCGCCAGCGGAGAATCGGCCACCGGCGATGCAAAGTCGGCCGGTTCAACGGGCGATGGATCCGGCGAACCATCCAAGTGACCCGAGTCATCGTCGTCACCACGCATCGTGCCAAGCACATCGCGCATGATCTCGTAAGGCGACTTGCTACGTCTGGATCTGTGAGCCATCGGTGCACCATTCTACCCCCCCAGGGCCGGGCACGTCCAAAGCCCGTCCGCAAATGCGCCAGGCCGGGGCGTCACGGGTATCATGTGGCGCTGTGGATGATGAACTTGGGCAGATCGCCGACAAGGTTTACGCTGGCCAGCGACTGACCGTCGAGGACGGCGTCACCCTGCTGCGCAGTGGCGATATCTGGACCCTCGGACGGCTTGGCGACCACGTGCGGCGAAAGCTTCACGGCGGCATCACCTACTACAACATCAACCGCCATCTGAACTACTCGAACATCTGTGCACTGTCATGCAAGTTCTGCTCGTTCTTCCGCAAGGCGGGTCAGGACGGCGAATATGAGTACTCGGTGCGGCAGATCGCCGACGAGGCGAAGCGGGCGCAGGACGCCGGCGCGACGGAGATCCACATCGTTGGCGGGCTGCACCCGAATCTGCCGTTTAGCTACTACACCGATATGCTCACCGCCATCGGTTCGGCGGCGCCACGGCTGCACGTCAAGGCGTTCACGGCCGTGGAAATCGTACACCTGGCGAGGATCGATCGGAGACCACGCGACGTGGCGAGCGTGCTGACCGACCTGCGCGATGCCGGGCTCGGTTCCCTGCCGGGCGGCGGGGCCGAGGTGTTCGACGACCGCGTCCACGACGAGGTATTTAAGGGCAAGATCCGCTCCGACCGCTGGCTCGAGGTGCATCGCGAAGCCCACAAGATCGGGCTGATGACCAACGCAACAATTCTCTACGGCCACATCGAGTCGCTTGAGGATCGCGCTCACCATTTCGACCTGCTCCGCCGCACCCAGGACGAGGCGATCGCAGCCGGCGATCCGGGTCGGTTTCAGACGGTGATACCCTTGCCGTTTATCCCCGACGATTCGCAGCTCGAGCACCTGCCCGGGCCGACGGGATTCGACGATCTTAAGATGCTGGCCGTCAGCCGGCTCATGCTGGACAATTTCGCGCACGTCAAGGCGTTCTGGATCATGCAGACGCTGCCACTGAGCCAGTTGTCGCTTCAGTTTGGCGTCGACGATATCGACGGCACGGTCGTGTGGTACGACATCACCAAGCAGGGCGGCGGCGGCACTCACCAGGAATTGACGGTCACGGATCTTCGCCGGGCCGTGCTCGAAGCAGGTTTCGACCCGGTCGAGCGCGACACGCTGTATCGACACGTGCAGCGGGACGGGGCGGATTGGTGGGTAGCCGAAACCGCAGCCACCGTAGCGGGTTGATGTTCAGCGACGGGGCTCGCCGCAGATCGGGCGGCGTACGTGTTGGTAGCCGCACACCTTGCCGCGTGGCGGCCAAGGTGTAGCGCCGGCTTGCCCGTGCTCAACCACCGACGAAGTCGGCCGTTAAACGGACTCGCGTGGCGGCGAGTCCGGCCGCTGGTGTATCTCCACGGGCGACCGCCAGGCGGCGTAGCCCTCGTGCTTCTCAATGAGGGCCAGCACACGCGCGGTGCGCAACCCGTTGAATGCCTGCCAGACAAGGAATCCGGCCATGATCATCAGCCAGTATTCATACTTCCACAGCGCTAACAACCCCCCGACCGCTGCTGCGACCAGCCCGAGCCACGCCACGATCTTCAGGCTCGTGGCACGGCCGACGAAGAACCAGAGGATCGCCTGAACAACCTGCCCGCCGTCCAGCGGATACACCGGCAACATGTTGAAGATCAGCAGCATCACATTCATGAAGGCCAAGGAGACGGCATATTGTTGCGCCGCCGGAAGCAGGTGAAGGGTGGGCAACGCCTCGGCCAACGACGGCGCACCACTCCAATACCACACGGCAATCGTAACCGGCACGAGCACAACATTGACCAGCGGGCCAGCGGCGATGCTCCAGAGCACCGGGCCCGGGCGCGACGGGGGCTTGACGAACGCGACCCCGCCGAGAGGCCAGAGGATGATCGTGTTGGCATGGCCACCCACCGATCGGCAGGCCAGCGCGTGGCCGAACTCGTGCAGCAGCACGATACCGAAAAGCGACAGCACGGTCAGCA
>CAUYYV010000287.1:0-4607 GCA_963577075.1 Phycisphaerae bacterium | reverse complement strand
TGCCAACAGACTTCGGTCGGTCGGTGCAACAACTTCGCTGCCCGATGTATCACGGCGGTCAGGGCAGCACGCTCTGGCTGCAACCGGCGGGTGACGTGCGAAACCCCTATTTCGGATCGGTGATGCTCCAATGCTTTGACCAGCGCGTGACGTTGGCGACGACCGGTGGCAAGACCGCGGCGCAACCTTCACGGACCACGCCCAAGCCGTAACACTCGAAACGAGACCTGACCAATGATTGCCAAACTCATTCGCGTATGCGTCAAGAATCGAGCGATGGTGCTGCTGCTGACCGCATTGCTCGTCGCGGTTGGCGTCTGGTCGTCATTCAATATCACCGTCGATGCGCTCCCTGACCTGTCGGACGTGCAGGTCGTCATCCGGACCGAACACACCGGCCAGGCGCCCCAGATCGTCGAAGACCAGGTGACCTATCCATTGACGACCGCCATGCTCGCCGTGCCGCACGCCAAAGCGGTGCGTGGTTACAGCATGTTCGGCACCAGCTTTGTCTACGTCATCTTCGAGGACGGTACGGACATGTACTGGGCGCGTAGCCGGGTGCTCGAGCAACTTAATTTCGTCGCGGGGAGGCTGCCCCGGGGGGTGTCGCCGCAACTCGGACCCGATGCCACCGGCGTTGGATGGGTTTACCAATACGTGCTCGTGACCGGCAAGTATTGCCCGGATCATCCCAACGGGCTATGGCATGATCCGCAGACGAATCAGTGGTACGCCCAACTCGGCGACGTGCCCGACGATCGGCGGGTGAGTCAGCGACTCGAGCGGCACCGCGTCTTTCACGACAGCCGCGTCATCTACGCCGACCTTGAAAACCACCGCCGTTATGGTCGGCTTGACGACGCGCCAGCCAATATACGCGGCCGACTCAAACAGATCGAACTGGCCAGGGGTTTCGACCGCTGTCCGATCGACGACAAGCCGTTGCGTCGGAGTGACCTCGACCTGTCCGACCTGCGCGGCCTGCAGGATTGGTTTTTCCGCTTCGAGCTGACCACGGTCGACGGCGTCAGCGAGGTGGCGCCGATCGGCGGGTTCGTCAAGCAATACCAGGTCGTCGTCGATCCGATCAAGTTGCTGGCGCACGGCATCCCGATTGCGCGGGTCAAGACAGCCATCCTGCGGTCGAACCTCGACGTGGGCGGCCGGCTGATCGAAGCGAGTGAAACCGAATACATGGTGCGCGGTCTGGGGTACCTCGGGCATCTGACCGAGCAGGAGATCACCGAAGCGAGCGCCAAAGGGCAGCGTATTTCCGCCCTACGCTCGCGGCGGGTGCTCGCGCAGTTGGGCAAGATCGCACTGAGCGCCACCGAAGCGGGCACGCCGATCTATCTCGCCGATGTCGCCGAGTTGCGCGTCGGGCCGGAGATCCGCCGTGGCATCGCCGAGTGGAACGGCGAGGGTGAAACCGTCAGCGGGATCGTGGTGATACGCTTCGGTGAAAACGCGCAACGCACCATCGAGAAGATCAAGACGAAACTGGTCGAACTCGAGCGGGGCCTGCCGCCGGGTGTGGGCATCGAGGTCGGATACGACCGCAGCGACCTGATCCAGCGATCAATCCACACCATCATCGCGACGTTGCGGGAAGAGATCATCGTCGTTGCGTTGGTCATCATCCTGTTTCTGATGCACCCGCGCAGCATGCTGGTCGCTGCCTTTGTGCTGCCGACCAGCGTGCTGGCGACCATCGCGATCATGCACCTGCTGGGCATCAACGCCAACATCATGAGCTTCGGCGGCATCGCAATCTCGATCGGCGTCATGGTGGACAGCTCGATCGTGATGGTGGAGAACGGCCACAAGCATCTGGAGCGCGAAAAACTTCGCGTGGCCCGCGGCGAGCCGCCCCGGCCACGCGCGCGGATCATCGCCGCCGCCGCCGCCGAGGTCGGGCCCACGCTCTTTTTCAGCCTGGTTATCATCGTCATCAGCTTCCTGCCCATCTTCGTGCTCAGCGAGCAGTCGGGCCGGCTGTTCAAGCCGCTGGCGTACACGAAAACCTTTGCGATGGCGTCGGCCGCGATCCTGGCCGTCACGATCATCCCGGTGCTGATGACCTGCTTCGTGTCCGAGCGCATTGTTCCGTTGCACTGGCGACGGTCGATCCGTCTGCTGGTGTATGCGGCCGCCATGCTGTTGCCCGCGGGTCTGTTCGTGGTGATGCCGATGACTAATCTGGATGAATACCGCTGGTGGATCGCCGGCGGATGGGTCGTGCTGATCGGTCTGGTGATGCTGCCGCAGAAGATCTATTCTGAAACGCGTAATCCCTTGAGTATTCTTATCCGGCGACTCTACGAGCCGGTGTTCATCTTCGTGATGCACCGCCGCTGGTCGACGCTGCTGGTCGCCATGGCGATGGTCGCCGCTACCGCGTGGCCGTTTTCGCAACTCGGCCGCGAGTTCATGCCGCCTTTGGAGGAAGGCGATCTGCTGTACATGCCCACGACCGACCCGGGCATCAGTATGACCAAGGCCAGGGAACTTCTGCAACAGACGGACAAAATCATCAAGCAATTTCCCGAGGTGCAAAGCGTGCTGGGCAAAGCCGGTCGGGCCGAGACCGCCACCGACCCGGCGCCGCCCAGCATGTTCGAGACGATCATCACGCTGCGGCGCGACAAGAGTAAGTGGCGGCGGGTGCGGCGATCGTTTGATGCCTGGCCGGTGGGCACGAAATGGCTGGGACGATCACTGCTGGGCGTAGACCGCCCGATCACCGGCGACGAGTTGGTCTACGGCTACAACTGGCCCGACGGGACTCGCTCGCCGGGCATGCATGACGCCCTGAAAATCCCGGGCCTGACCAACGCATGGACCATGCCGATCAGGGCCCGCCTCGACATGCTCTCGACGGGTATTAAGACGCCGGTCGGCGTCAAGATCATGGGCCCTGACCTGGGCACGCTCGCTGAGTTGGCCGGGTGGGTCAAGACCGTCGTCGAGACCGACGCGCGGACACGCCGGCACACCACCAGCGCGTTTGCCGACAAGAGCGTGGGCGGCAACTATTTCGACATCGAAATCAATCGCGACGAAATCGCCCGCTACGGCCTGAACGTCGCCGACGTACAGGATGTGATCATGACCGCGACCGGCGGCATGAGCATCGACCACACGGTCGAAGGGTTGGAGCGCTATCCGATCAACGTCCGCTACCCGCACGAGCTGCGCGATAATGTCAACTCGCTGCGACAGATGCTCGTCGCCATACCTACGGGCGCGCAGGTGCCGCTCGGCCAACTTGCCCGGTTCAATATTCACAAGGGCGCGCCCATGATCAAGAGCGAAAATGCCCGGCTGACGAGCTGGGTCTATATCGACATCGCTGGTATTGACGTGGGCACCTACGTCGAGCGCGCCCGCCAGGCTGTCGCCCAATCCGTCAGTCTGCCGGCCGGTTACAGCATCGCTTGGGCGGGTCAGTACGAATACATGCAGGCGGCGAACCGGCGTCTGGCGATCGTCATTCCGCTGGCGCTTGTCGCGATTGTTCTGTTGTTATATCTCGCCACGCGAAGCTGGGTGCAGACGATTGTGGTGCTCGTGACCGTCCTGTTTTTTGCGCCGGTGGGATCAATCTGGCTTCTATACCTGCTCGATTACAACCTTTCGCTGGCTGTGTGGATCGGCATGATCGCGCTGGCGGGGCTGGCGGCGGAAACAGGGCTTGTCATGCTGTTATATCTTGAGAACAGCGTTGCCCGCTTCCAGGCCGAGGGGCGCATGCGCAACACGAATGATCTTTGGCTGGCGATCCACGACGGCGCTGTGCAGCGCATTCGGCCCAAGACAATGACGGTGACGACCACGTTCATTGGTCTGGTGCCGCTCATGTGGGCTTCCGGCGCCGGCGCCGACACGATGCGCCGCCTCGCGGCGCCCATGATCGGCGGCTTGGCGACCGCATTCGTGCTCGAGTTGCTGCTTTACCCGGTCGTGTTCTATATGGTCAAGCGCATCGCCCTGATGCGCGAGTTTCGCCGCACGCCCAACGAGGCGTCGCCCGGTGACCGGCCACATGGTCCGGTCCATGGATAATACGGGCACGTACCGGCGCGTGTGGCGATCAGCACGCCGAACGTGGGTGCAAACGGCGTCTAACCGATGACCTCCACGATCGAGCCGGTCGGACCGCGCCGACCACTTCTCGGCGGCGAAGCAACAGCGGGTGGCGATCCCGCGGGCGCTGGCCAAGCGCCCCGGCTGCTGCTGGCCGACGAAACGATCGGCGTGCTCGACCTGCCGACCGCGCCCGTCGTGCTCGGACTGCTCCAGCGATTGCACCGTGAGCAACGACTGACCATCGTGCTGATCACGCACAATTCAGCCATCGCCGAGATCGCCGAGTACGTCGTCCGGATCGTCAGCGGCCGGAGATGTTCCCGCACAGAAACTACGCGGGGTCGGTCTGAGAAATGTTCGAGCACTGCCGTGATCGCATCTGTGACTCGGCGCACTCGAACTCACGGGTGATCTGTTCGATAAGGTCGGCTGCACCGGTTGGAAATTGCGAGGCCGCCAGTTGCTCGAGTTGATCACAGAAATCGGTAAGACGCAGCGCACCGAGGTTGGCGCTC
>CAUYYV010000286.1:0-4633 GCA_963577075.1 Phycisphaerae bacterium | reverse complement strand
TGAGCACCTGAAAAATTTTTCTTGTAGCTGGGGCCACACTGGGGTATGATGCGAATGGTACCCCCCTAAACAGGGGGTGGAGATGGCTATACGTCAACGAAGAAGAAGGCGAGTCAACGCGGCACTGATGGCTTGTCGAGACACCGCTGGTGGTCGTTTTCGAAGATGCCTGATTTTGGGGTGGAATAAGGAGGCAGGAGCAAGCGGGTGGGCACGATCGAACGGGAAGAACGGCAGGATGGGCATGATCGCGGTGACTCACAGCGGTTCGTGGTGACAGTGTACTTTCTCAGATACGCCGGCCGTGACCCAATTGGGGCACCGGTCATACCTGTTGTCGATTTCAAGTGGAGCGGATGGTGGTAAATGAAAAAGCAACGATCCACGTGATTGATCCGGACCCGCACGTGTCACAGATGCTGCGCCTGCGGACCGATCCTGCCCACCGACGAGTCAGGTCGCACACAAGCGTCCGGTCATTTCGCCGTGATTACGAGCCTGGATTGCCCGCCTGCATACTGGTCGACCTGCGGACACTTGGCTCACGGGGTGTCCAATTCATGGAATCGCTATGCGACGAAGCGCAAACAGCCCCGGTCATCATCCACACGCACCGAAATGGCACCGACACGATCGTGCGGATGATTCAGGCCGGTGCATTTGATTTCCTGGTCAAGCCTGTCGACCCACGTCGATTGTTGTCCCGCATCGAAGCCGCCATTGAGGAAAACAGACGCCGCCGAAACTCGCGGCCTATCTCGTCATCGAGCCGGGCGCACGCCCACCACATCAAGGGCGGGGGCACAAGCGCCGAGCCAGACAACGAGTTGCCGGCCGGGCCACCGTGTGAAATGGGGGCCACGCTCACGCCTCGGTTGCAGCAGACGTTGCAGTGCCTGATCCGCGGCGAAACGGAGCGACACGTCGCCGGTGAACTGGGGTTGAGTCATTACACCGTACACGACTACGTGAAGATTATTTACAAGCACTTCGGCGTCAGAAGTCGCGCCGAACTGGTTGCCCGGTATTTTCAAGCCGCGGAAGCAGAACATGGCAAACGGTCCTATACAGACTGACACACATTCCGTCGCGCAAACCGTGCCGACCGAGACTCGCCACCTCGATCAGCTCAGGGCGATTATCCTGTTAGGCGGCTCCGTCCGCCCGACGCCTTGGACGGACGCCATCGGCCGGTCCGTGCTCGACCTGCCGGTTGACGAGACCCGGGGCACTGTGCTGGATCATTGGCTGCAACAATCAGAGCAGCTGGCCGGCGCGCTGGGCCTTGACCGGTTGCCGCTGCGAGTTCTGATCGATCGCAAGGCCGTTGAACCACAGCCGTCGCGGCCCGCCCAATCCGGTACGCTGCGCATCGAGCGTGACCCGCTCGAACTGCGCGGTACAGGCGGATTTCTCCGCGATGCCGCCAAGGAGTATGGCGACGATGACTGGATTCTCGTGGCGACCGCGCGCCAGATCCTTCTCGAACCTTTAATTGAATTGGTCGAGTCACTGGCAACGAATCGTGCTGATGTGAACCTTATATCCCATCGAGACGGCGTGCCCTGCGGGTTAATGCTCGTGCGGTGCCGCTGCCTGCAAACGATTCCGAGCATCGGGTTCGTGGATATGAAGGAGCAGGCCCTTCCCTTGATCGCAGCGACGCGGCGGGTCCGCGTGATCGAGCGTGTCGAGCCAACGGGCCTGCTGATCTCGACGCTCGAAGGCTACATCCATGCACTGCGCACGCATCATCAGACACTAACACACCACATTAGAACGCCAGATCCATTCGCCGACGACTGGCGCTCTACCTTTTCATTGGTTGAGGATGGCCAAGCGGTCCATTCCACGGCCTATCTGCACGACGCCGTCGTGCTCAGGGGCGCCAAGGTGGGTGCCGGCGCCGTGGTCGCGCGATCGGTCATCTGCTCGGGCGCAGTGGTCCGGCGAAATCAAACGGTAACCGACACAATCGCTGTGCCGCGTAACGGCCGGCACCACAACAACGAACGGTAAATGATGCGGATCGGTGCAGGACGAAATGGTTGGACCATCTGGCACCTGCCCACCTGCCTGGGACTGGCGGTGATAGGGCTACTGGTCACGTTCGACGTATGGGCGGATATCGCGCTAATAGCGTTTCGGGACGAAGAGTCGAGCCATATCTTTCTGGTGCCCATCATCGCAGCCTGGCTAGTCTGGATTCGCCGCAGCCGGATGAGATACTGTCGCGCGGGTTCTTCAATGATCGGCCCGGCGATGATCGCGATGGGCTGGATCATCTACTCGCTCGGATATTACAACGCGATCCAGGCATTCTGGCACGGCGGCGGCGTGCTCGTGGTCGTCGGTTGCGTCGTGACGATCCTCGGACGCGATATCCTGCTGCGGTTTTTCCCCGTGTTTATCGTGCTTGTGTTTCTCGTTCCCGTACCCGGCATGGCACGGCAGGAGTTGGCCCTTCCACTTCAGACCGCCACGGCCATGGCAACCCAATTCGTGTTCGATTTCCTGAATGCCGACGTTGAACGAATCGGCAACGTATTGAGCATCAACGGCGTCAACGTCGCAATTGCCGAGGCTTGCAACGGCATGCGCATGGTGTTCGCCCTGGTGCTGGTATCGTTCGCTTTTGCGTTTGGGACCCCGTTACGCATGTACGTGCGAGTGCTGATCCTCGTGGCCAGCCCTGTCTCCGCCATCGTGTGCAACGTGATCCGATTGGTGCCGACGATTTGGCTGTATGGCTACTATCCGGCCGGCGTGGCCGACAATTTCCACGACATCAGCGGTTGGCTGATGTTGCCCGTGGCGTTTATGGCACTGTTGACGATCATCCGGTTGCTGCGGTGGGCGTTGATTCCCGTGTCGCATTACACACTTGCCTACGATTGAAATGGCGATTAGGTCTGATGAACCGGCTTGAAAAACGAAAACGCACGTGGCCCGTTGTTGCTTCAGTGATCCTGTTGGCCACGATGGCTTACGCGAATATGCAACGCACGAAACCTGGGGATTCCGATCCGTACCACGCGCAAGTAGCGGAAGTGGCGCAGAACCTCCCGGCGCGGTTTGGCGCGTGGGTGAGTGAAACCCGTCCCCCTATGCGCGAGGCCATCGAGATACTGCAACCCAACGTGATGATCAATCGAGTTTATCGTAATGTTGACACGGGCAGCACAGCCACCGTCCTGCTCGTACACTGCAGAAATGCGCGTGACCTGGCGGGCCACTACCCGCCCATTTGTTATCCCGCACACGGGTGGACCCCCATCGACAGCCGGGCCAAGGACTGGCGGGTCGGAGATTTGACCATCCTTGGCACTGAATACCGATTTTCATTTGATCGAATCGGTGGAACGACCGAAATAGTTATCTGCAACTTCATGATGTTGCCCGGCGGCCGGCTTGAGCGTGACATGGACGGCATCCGGAAAGCAGCTGCGGACTACACCCGCCGTTTCTACGGCGCCGGTCAGATCCAGATTCTCTTGAGCGCCGAGATCCCCGAGGTCGATCGTGACGAGATAATTCGCCAGATGCTCCAAGCCAATCAGCCCATCATTGAAGTGATCGGCCAAGATCTCAAACAATGACCCCAGGAACCGAACCCATTGTTGCCGAAGCGACCGGAATGATCGCCGATCAGGCGCACGATCTATCGCTCGCGCCGACGCCTAATCCGTTGCACAAGTTGCACTCGTACCTGCGCGGCAGGTACACGTGGATGGTGCTGCTGAGCCTGGTCCTCGCCGCGGGCGGAGGCACATTGGGCTGGTTCGCCTGGCAACCAATGTATCAGAGCATCGGGCTGATCCAGGTCCAGCCGACCGTGCCCCGCATCCTCTACACCACCGAGGACAATAACCTCTCCCAGATGTTCAACAATTACATGCAAAACCAGATAGCACTGCTCATGAGCCGGCGCGTGACGGACATGGCCATGGCCGATAAGGACTGGCAGAAACTCGGCCACGGCGTTTCCGACGCCGCCATACAGGTGTTTTCCAACAGTTTGTCCGTCCAACGCGACGCCCGCAACCCGAACATATACATCTTGTTTCAAAACACCGACCCGCTCGTAGCCACGGCCGGCACCACGGCCGTTATCAAGGCTTACGAGGAATTGTACAAGGAGCAGAATAACGCCTTCGGCACGTACCGCACCAGAGTAATCGAGGGGGTGATAGCCAAGGCAGATATGCACATTAAGGATTTTCGTAAATTGATTTTCGAGAAGGCAAAGGAATACGGATCGACAAGCTTGGACGAGGTCTATTCACACAAGTTGTCGCAGCAGCAAACACTCGATGCGCAGCTCGCAGAGCTGGATATGCAGATGGACACATTGGCCGTGATCGCGAGCCGAACCCCGGAGCAGCCGGCACATCGTGATTTGGCGCCGTTTGAAATCGCCCATGTGAATCGCACCATGGATTTTCATCTTCAGAAACAAGGGGAACTTAAGCTGGCGTTGAGAGTGGCAAAAATCAATCACACGGACATTCACCCAACGGTCAGGAATATCCAGCAGCATCTTAATGAAATCAACAAGCTTATTGAAGAGTACGCGCGCGAGCACAATAACGCGATGCGACAAGTCGCGGCACAGCAGTATTCCAACGAGGAT